>CAYJHM010000010.1:0-23374 GCA_964369935.1 uncultured Rikenellaceae bacterium | reverse complement strand
GCAGCGGCAGTTATTGCAGTATCTTTACTTGTTTACAATTATGAAAAAAAGGATAGTGCCAGTTATGTTGCAGAACAGAGTGTTGATTACAATATATCGGAACCAACACTATTTACGACTAAAGGTGATGTTTTATCTCTTAACGACAGTGATATAAATACTTTAAATGAAAGTGATAAAACTATCAATTTAGCTAAATTATTTCAGAGTAGTAGGCCTAGTGCAAAGAGTGATAAAATAGAGTACAATCAGATTATTGTTCCAAGTATGCACAATAAGCAGGTGCGTTTGCCTGATGGTTCGATAGTAACTATTAATGCAAATAGTAGTTTGAGGTACAATAATGATTTTAGTTACAATAATCGTATTGTTGAGTTGGATGGTGAAGCCTATTTTGAAGTTGTGAAATCAGATAAACCATTTATTATTAAAACAAAACTTGGAGATGTAAAAGTGTACGGAACCCAATTTAATGTAGATACTAATAATAAGAGTAGTTTTAAAACGGTATTGGTTAACGGCAGCGTTGGCGTTAAAATAAAAGGTGCAAAAGAGATTATGATTAAGCCATCGGAGATGATTAGCGTAAACAATAAAGGAGAGCATCATGTTGAGGTTGTTGATGTAAGTAAACATCTGCTATGGAGAGGCAAAGCATTCGATTTTGTGGGCATTCCTATCGAAACGGCTATTCTAACTTTAGAGAGATGGTATGGAGTAAAAATCAATCTGCCAAAACAGTTAATAGACTTAAAGATAAATATATATGTAGACAAGAGTTTGCCATTTGGTGAAACAGTGACATTTATAGAAAGATTGTATAATGTTAAATTTATAAGAGAAGATGCCAATGAATATAGTCTAATAAGATAAAAAATGGGAGTTTATACAAGGTATAAACTCCCAACAAGAATTAGGGAACTTCCCTATGTATGAATTCACATAAAGTTTGCCGCTACATGTGAAATTCACATTTTAATTGTATTATTTATTGCCTATTTTAACTACGTATAGGCTATAAACCAATTATCTATGCAAAAGTATGAAAAAAAATATATTATTCAAAATTAAAAGTCCGTATTTGCATAAAATAGTTATCGTATTACTGAGTATATTTCTAAGTATCGGTATACCTAATCCTATAATTGCAAATGCTAATCATATCTCACTACACAAAAAAATAGAGCAACAGAGAGTCACAATTAGTGTTCGTAACACCGAGTTAAAACAGATATTAGAACAGATATTTGAGCAAACCAAAATACAGTTTGGCTTTGCAGAGGGTGTAGAGATAGATAATGCAAAATATAATTTAGATATAGATAATGCATCTGTGAAAGAGGCATTAAATAAACTATTCTCTCAAACTAATTACACTTATACCATTGAAGGTAACAAAATTCTAGTTCTAGGTAAGAAAAATGAACTACCTACTAATAGTACTCAAACAGAAAAGAGAATTATTATTAAAGGTAAGGTTGTAGATAGTGATAAAAAAGCGCTGTCGGGTGTTACTATCATAGTGAAAGGCACAACAAAGGGGGCAATCACAGATGGTGACGGTGCTTTCTCTTTTGATGCTAACGTAGGTGATGTTTTAGAGGTTACATTCGTTGGGATGAAAACTCTTGAGAGAGTTGTAACAGCTAACGACCAAAATATAACTATTACTCTTGAGGCTGATGAGACAAAGATTGATGATGTTATTGTTACCTCATTCTTCGAGCGTAAAACAAACTCGTTCACAGGAGCTGCAACCGTTATGAAGGGTGATGATTTGAGAAGAATATCAACAAGTAACCTTTTTCAAGCATTAGCTGTGTTAGATCCATCTATTGATATACAGGTGAGTAACGAGCAGGGCTCTAACCCTAACCATATACCTGATATTATCATTCGTGGTACTACCTCATTAAACACAACAGGTGAAGTTGGAGTTAATACTCCACTTATTGTGATAGATGGAATAGAGTCTTCTCTTGCAGCACTTTATGATATGGATATTTTCGATATTGAGAGTGTTATAACACTTAAAGATGCCTCTGCAACAGCTCAATATGGTGAGCGTGCTGCAAATGGCGTTATCTTGGTGACAAGAAAATTGGAGCGAAATGTTAAACTTCGTCTTTCATACAATATGTCGGGAACTGTTGAGATGCCTGATTTAACAGAATATGACCTTATGAATGCACAGCAGAAACTACAGTTTGAGCTACAATCTGGTTTATACGACGACCCAACAGGTGAAGCGTATAAGGAGTATGTTGAACGAATGAATAAAGCGAATGCAGGTATTGATACAGATTGGATGGCCAAGCCGCTAAGAACCAGCTTTATTCAAAATCACAATATTAACCTAACAGGTTCGGGTTCGGGCTTAGATTACACTCTTTCGGCACGCTACGGACACACCACTGGTGTTATGAAAGGCGATAGCCGCTCTAATGCAGGTTTTGGTGTAAACCTTAGGTATAATTATAAGGGTAAGTTTATGGCGTCGGTTAATATGAACTACACCTTTACAGATGTGTTAAATTCGCCTTATGGCTCTTTTAGCGACTACGTTAATGCAAACCCTTATGATGCACCCTACGACGAAAATGGGGAACTTATCAAGGAGCTGTCGCACAATAAAGAGAATCCACTTTATGAGGCTACTTTAGCATCTTTCTCTAATAGCTTTACGGATAACCTTACTGCATCATTAAACCTAAGATGGAATATCAGACCTGGGTTCTATATTAGTGGTATTGGTTCGTTATCGCAAATGAATAGTGGTTCTGATAGTTATACATCACCTGAGTCGCAGATATATGCTTCGCAGCCAGATCCTATGCTAAGAGGATATTATAATCTAAGTCGTTCGTCTTCGTTTAACTACAATTTTAGATTAAATGCAAACTATAACTATGCTTTTGACGATGAAGGCACACTATTAACACTTAATGCAGGAGGTGAGGCATCGCGTAATAGCTCTATTCCATATAGTTTTTCAACTGTAGGTTTCTTTAATGATGCACTAACAGAGCCATCTTTTGGATTGGCATACCCCGACACTAAGAGTGGCGGTTCAAATAGTAGCGAAAGCTCATCTGTTGGATTAGTTACTGGTGCTAACTTTATAGTGAAGAATCGTTATTTTGTAGATGCTTCATATCGTCTTTCAGGCTCTTCAAGTTTTGGTAAGAATAACCGCTACACACCTTTCTGGGCAGTAGGTATTGGTTGGAACGTGCATAAAGAGAGTTGGTTTGAGGATAGTGAAATAGTAAATCTATTGAGGTTAAGAGCAAGTTATGGTCACACAGGTAGTTTGAATTTTGCGCCATATCAAGCAGTAACAACATATAGATATGCTCAGGATTTGATTGTACCTTTTGCAATGGGTGCTAATCCGATTACACGTGGAAATGATGAACTTGAGGCGCAGATAACAAAAAATACCAATATAGGTATTACATCAACAATCTTAGATAATAAGATAGATTTCAACTTTGATGTCTACTCTAATGTTACTCACGGTATGATTGTACCGTTATATTTACCTCTCTCTTCGGGCATAAGCACGGTGAGCGTTAATCTTGGTAAGCAAAAGAACGAGGGATTTGATTTTAGCGTTTCAACGGTACTGCTAAGAAGAGACGACCTATTATGGCGTGTGAGCTTGAACGGAGCACACAACAAAAACACTCTACTTGAGATTGGTGAGGCTCTAAAACGACAAAGTGCGCTAAGTGGTGGTAGTGGTAAAATATATATTGAGGGTGAGTCGCAATCAGCATTATATTATGTTCGTTCGGCAGGTATCGATCCAGCTACTGGCGATGAGATATATATCAAAAAAGATGGAACATACACTTTTGATTATGACGCTAACGACCGTGTAAATGTAGGTAATAGTGAAGAGTGGCTAAGAGGCTCATTGTCGAGTTACCTTAACTACAAAGGGTTTAACATTAGCTTAAATATGCAATATTCGCGAGGTGGAGATATTTTCAACTCAACGAGAAGGAGTAAGATCGAAGCTGTTGGAGCAACAAATAATGGTGATGTTCGTGCCTTCACAGAGAGATGGCAACAACCGGGTGATATTGCAGAGTACAAAGCAATTGGTTCGAGTAGTAGTGCTATGACAAGCCGTTTTATTGAGACAGAAAACTATTTAAATATAACCAATCTATCTGTGGGTTATCAATTTCCACGAGAGATGATACAGAAATTTGGTTTTAGAACTCTCTATTGTAGTTTATCAACAAGCGACCTACTCTATCTTTCAACAGTAAAACGTGAAAGAGGTACCTATTATCCATTTGCAAGAGGATTTAGCTTTAATATAAATGTGTCATTCTAAAAGAAATAGATTATGAGAAATATAAGAATATACATATTAGCGGTTATATCATTACTTGCTGTTTCTTGTGAGGATTTTTTAAATATAAATCCTAAAGCTGAGATAGTTAATGATGATCTATTTAGCACCGCAGAGGGTTGTGAGAATGCTTTAGCTGGTATTTATGGCTATTTGGATAACAATTCATTATACGGAAAAGAGTTTAATTGCTTTGTAACAGACGTGTTAGCACAGGATTTAAGTGCCCCTGACGCGAACTTTTATAGAGATATTGAGGTATATAGCTACGATGTTACATCGTCTACAATATCAACAATAAAGGATATGTGGAGTGAGCCTTATATAGTTATTGGTTATGCTAATAACATTATCGAAAATGTGGAGGCGTTTCCTTCAGGAAAATTTCCACAGCAAGATAGATATTTAGGCGAGGCGTATGGTATTAGAGCACTAATGCACTTTGAATTGGTTAAGCTTTTTGCTCCGCACGTGGAGAAGAGCCCAAATGAAGAGGCAATACCATATATGTATAAATACTCTTACGACGAGATTCCTTTCTCAACAGTTAAAGAGGTTTATGACAATATTGTTGCCGATCTGAAAAAGGCGCAAGAGTTAATGAGAAATTTTGATATTACAGATGATTACTATCGTCTTCGCTTCAACTACCACGCTGCAACAGCATATCTTGCTCGCGTTTACTGGATGATGGGCGAATATAGCTTAGCTCGTACTGAGGCTATGAAGCTAATAGGTGTTATTCAGCATGCAGGAACAGATTATGAAAGCAACTTTTTTGAAATTGAAACTCGTGATAATGTTGCAAATATGCTAAGAGGCTTTGTGTCAAATAGAGAGGTTATATATGGAGTGTTTTCACTTTCAATATACGCAACATACTACGATGCTTTCTATACATCGTCGTCTTGGCAATCTTTTCAGCCTTATCAAGAGGAGTCGGGAAGTGCACAACTTCTTCAAACTTATCAACAAATTTATGGTAAAGATTTAGGTGGCAACTCGGGTGCAGATATGCGTATGAGTGGTTGGTTTGGACGTATAGGAACTGGAGAAGATTTCAACTTACTAAAACACGTTGATATAGAGCGTGCAGAGGGTGGTGATATTGGCGACGAAGTGGGTAATGTATCTGATCATTTAGAGGGGACAACACTTATTCGTTTATCAGAGATGTATTATATTATTGCTGAAGCTTATGTAAGAGAGGGTAACACAACCGAAGCGGCTACATATATCAATCATATATTAACAAACAGAGGTTTAACAAAGCTTGAAGAGCGTATTCCTGCAATTGAACCTACTGTTGATCTAATATATAACGAACGTCACAAAGAGTTTTATGGTGAAGGAATGCGTTGGTTTGATATGAAAAAATTAAACCTTGATATTCTATCAAACACAGAGTATAAAACACTTCCTGCCTCGGATAAGATATATGTACTTCCGATACCTATTGAGGAGTTTGATTTTAGAAACTTAGATTAACAATATGATTATGAGAAAAATATTATATTTGATGTCGTTTGTGGCATTTTTAGCAATTTTCTCTTGTAAAGAGGCTGATTATCTTATCTACGATACAACTCAACAAGATGGAATATATTTAAAGTATAGCTATGAAGAGAATTATGCAGACTCTGTATTCTATAACTTTGGCTTCTCTTCGATAACAGAGTTCGAAAAATCTGTTGAAGTGGCTATAATGGGTGCTCCAAAGAGCTATGAGCGTAAAATAAAGGTTGATGTGGTGAGTAGTCTATATGCTAACGATACCTTTGAGGCAGCATCATCGGAGTATTATAGTGTACCTGCGGAGGTTACTCTACCAGCCGATTCGTTAAGTGTTATGATACCTATCACGCTAAAGCGTCACGCTGATTTAGAGAATAAACGTGTGGTTTTGGGTATAAATATAGTGAATAGTGAGGATTTCACGGTTAGAGGTGTTGATAGATACATTGTCACCTATGATGATAACACTCCTCCTACACCAGCGTGGTGGCAAGATTGGCGTTTTGGTGCTTTCACAAAAGAGAAAGGTCAGAAATTTTTTGAATTTTTCTGGGCATCAAAGGAGAAAGACCCTTACACCTACAGTATCATTGAAGATAGGTGGGGTTCTGAGTTAGATATAGCTCCAAACTCGGCTGGAAGTAGCCCACTTAGTGCTTATCGTATCTATTTTAATATTCACCTTTGGGTACCTATGTATGAATATGCAGTTGCAAACCCGCAGTTAGGATGGGAAATAGATGAACCTATATGGTAGTTTTGTAATATTTAAAATAAATAGTATGAAAAAAATAATATTTATAATTTTAGCAGCTCTAATGTTTGTTAGCTGCTATAAGGATAACTCTTCGTTGGTCTACCCAAGTCAGAACCCTCGTTTCGACTCGATAAAGGTTGAATCTCCGTTAGCGGTTATGAGTGTAGACTTAGGAGATGAGTTTAGTTTCACTCCAACAGTTACTCAAAATATTGAAGGTCGCCCCTTAAGCTATAAATGGCATCTAAATACATTAGATGAGTTTGGTAAATTAGGAGAACAGATTAAAATAGGAGAAGAGCAAACATTAAACTATACCTTTGAAGAAGAGGGTTCGTATCGTTTAACTTTAGAGGTAATAAACACCGATTTTACGCAGTTTGAAACTTGGACTATTAATGTTCGTACCTACGATGAAGGATTTCTGCTTATAGGTAACTATGGTGATGGTTCGGCAGATTTAACATTTGGTAGGGCTTTGTCGGATTCAGATATATTAGCAGGTAAGGAGAGAATAACTTTTAACACTAACCTATTTAAGAGTATTAACCCTAATGTGGATGTGCGTGATATTGTTCATATAGCAAAATCTTCCTCAAGTTCAGGTTACTATCTCTTTGTCTTCACAAGGACAAAGATTTATTTAGCCAATCCAACAACCTTTGCTATAGTAGCTGATTACGATTTCTCAGGAAATATTAATGGAGAGGAGATAGTAAGTGTTTTAATGAATGACCATAGTAGTCCTAACTCAACTCACCTGTTTACCAATAAAGGAAATGTGTATCAATACGATAGAAACGAGAAGATAATAACCTTAACGCAATTCACTCAAATGCCATACGCAATGGACGATTGTAACTATGTTCGAGTGATGTCGGGGCAATATTTTGTTGAAGGCTATTTAGCAATAGATAGAAAAAATAGTTTACTATGGACATCTATCTACTATATGACTGATGTTAATGGCAAGAGTATAAATTATCCTGTTAATAACACCTATGGTCCTGATCCAGATAATGCCAATAGGGCAACAGAAAACTTCTATGAGAATAGTTATGAAGGGTACGATATATTAGAGGTTATTCGTATGACTGGCGATTATCGCAATTCAAAGAATAAGGATTTATTTACCGTATGTACAAAGAAAGGTTCACCTAATGAGGTGCGTATCGTACAATTTACCTATAGCATTCAGCGTGGATATATCAAAGATGTTGTAGCACCTTACGACTACACAGCAACTAACTTCACCTTCGATGGTACAATAACTCCTGTGTCTAACGGCAGGTATGAAGCTATTTACTACACTAAGGATAATAAGGTTTATGAGTGGCGTCCGTTGGCTTCGCCTCCAGGTAATCAGCTACCTACGGAGCCTGTTATCGACTTGTCGGGTAGCGGCAAGGAGATAACCTGCTTGACACTATCTTGGGACACAAAACAACTATATGTTGGATACTACGATAATAGCTCAAGCGAAGAGTTAAAAGGTGGTTTTACAATATATGATTGTGATAATCTAAAGAGTGAGCCGATAGAGAGTTATGAAAATATTAGCCCTTGTAAACCTATCGAGATAAAGTATAAAGGTAAAAATAAAGACTTCTTTATCTTATAGACGTATAATATTTCAGGCTGCTGTCATACTACACAGCAGCCTTTTTTAATGAAAATATTTATGAAGAAATTATTTATCACACTTTCACTACTTTTAGTGCTATTATCGTGCTCAGGCGATAAACATAATCTAAAAGTTTTATACGTGGGAGGTGCTCACGATTATAGTGAGTATAAACACAACGAAAAAAATGTTCCTGCCAACGGCGTGGAGGTACGTACTGCTGCCTTTGAGAGGTATCTAAAGAGTCAATTTTCGGATGTTACGATGACAACAGCAGAGGAGTATAAGCAAGAGATGTCGAAAGATTATGATGTTACGGTTATAGATAATATGCTACCAGATAAAGCACCTATGCGACGAGATGCAGAACTTTACAGCGGTCGTAAATCTTTTGTTCCGATGGCTAAGCTCGAAGAGGGGTATGATTATCCGACAATCATTATAGGTCGTCCTGCTGCTGATAATGGTTATGCAATAGGATCGAAATTTACATTCCTTTGACACTGCTTAGGTGCGCGGGCGCACTCAATAGATTTGGAACATCCAATATTTAACACCCCTAAAAAGGTGAACTTAACGCTTGAAAACAGACCAACACCTAAACACGCTTTTATCTTTGATAAAAATGCTCCTAAAACTCTTGATATGTGGTTAGTTGAGAGTAACGGAGCTGAGAACGATAAAACACTTAAAATTGGTGTTGTTGCCGATGCTGATGGATTTTATGATTCACCCGAAACAGAGGTTATATCGGGCGGAGTATCAACAAAGGGGCTTGATGCAGTGGCGATAGCTCGTCACGGAAACTATATGTTTTGGGGCTTTGCTTCCTCTCCTGAGAATATGACAGTAGAGGCTCAAGATGTTTTAACAAATGCAATAATCTACACCTCAACTCTTAAAGGAGAGAGGATAATTGCTCGAAAGTATTATCCAAGCGTGATGACACGTGACTATGCCGATGAGATATACGATAAACTGAACGATTACGAGAGTATGAGGGTTTTTCCAAGTAGTGGAAAACGATTGTACGGTATTTTTGAGCAGTTTGAGGGGCAACCCCAAAAAGCTCAGGAGTTTATTGTAGAGAATAGAGACTACTTCTACGGTGGAAATGGATTGTCGTTGAATTATATTATCGACGAAGATGCAAAGAGCCTAAAGATAGCCAATAACGACCATAGGCTACTTGACAAAGCTATATCTTTATGGGAAAACGAGGAGGATATCGCCAAAGCAAAGCGTATATTAGATAGATACTCTCTTTGTACCTTTGAGACGGCTGCCGAATGGCGTGCGTGGTATAATAGCAACAAAGATAAGCTATTCTTTACAGAGAATGGAGGGTGGTATTTCCTCGTGAACGATATGGGAAATAATGTAGTTGGTAACGACTACAAAGCCAAAGCGGTATATATTGCAGCTAAACGATTTAAACCTATTAAGGTTGATATTAACGATGCTGCTAAGCTGCAAGCTAAACTCGTAACGCTTGATGGAGGTTCACAAGCCATTGTAATAAAGTTAAATATTATTGATGGTTATCACGCCTATGATGTAGTTGAACAGGGAGAGGTATATATGCCAACATCTTTCAATTTTAAGCTGCCAGAGGGGTGCTCTTTGGGAGAGTTTGTTAAGCCTGAGTCGAGATTATACTATGAAGATGGCGAAACCTCTATCTATGAGGGGAGTGTTATCTTTGTACAATACCTTAATGGTTATGCAAAAGATGGTTCGATAATAATGGAGTATAACTATCAAGTGTGCGATCACGAGGGGTGTAAAAACCCAGTTGAGAGTAGTATGATACTATAAAAATAAAAAATATGATTAAAAAAGTTGTAAAACAATTTGCTATCGCTGCGATGTTACTAATTACCGTAGCTTGTGGAGCAAAAGAGGAGAAAGGTTGGGTAGTTAATGGCTCCATAGAGGGTGTTACTACTGGAACATTGGATCTATTGGGAGATTATGATATGGAGAAGCGTGACTATGCTGTGGAGAACTCATATCACGTTACTGATGGTAAATTTGTAATTAAAGGAGGTAGTGTATCTGAGCCTACGAGACTTTTGTTTCGATTAAAGAGTGATAAAGCCTCGGGAATGTTTATATTTTATGTTGAGAATGGCGAAAACATATATCAAGGTAAGCTCAATGGGAGACAAATTGAGATGATTAGTTGTGATGGTTCTATTGTTAATAAACACTTTAATGAGTATTATCGAGCAAGCAAAGAGAAGAGGTTAGAGTTTGTTAAGAATAACCCAAGTGCATATTATGCAGGTGAGATAATTATAGCAATGGCAACAAGCGGAGTGAGTAAAGAGGAGCAGGAGAGATTATTGGCAATGCTTAGCCCTGATATTAACAGTTCAAATGTCAAAGATTTTAGGGAAGGTTTAAAGAAATCTGTTGATATGAAGGTATCTGATGCAATATCTGCTTCAAACGTATCATATAAGGTAGACAAAGAGTATGATGGCACTGCGTTTAAGGGTGTAAAATATCTTGGAGTATTATCAAATGGTAGTTTGGTAGCATTAAATAGAGATAAGAGCCTTTCGATAATTGATGGTAATGGCAAGTTGCTTAAATCGTTAAGCGTATCGCAAACCTCTCAACCTGCAACTATTGCAATAGATGAGAAAGATAATATTTTTGTTCTAATACCTAACGAGAAAGATGTTAAACAGAATTTTAGAGGTAAGGAGATTATTAAAAAGATAGTTGAAGGTTATAATTGTGATATTTACGCAGTAGATGGGCAAAAGAGAGCATCATTTGTAGTAAATGGAGTAAAGCAGGCAACAGGTGCACGTGTAGCAGATGGTAAGTTAATGATTGCTGATATGGGTGGACGTAATATAGGTATTTTCAACGCATCGACAGGTGTTGAAGAGGCGGAGATAAAAAATATGCGTCCCTGTTGTGGTATTCTTGATTTCGACATTAACGACAAAAATGAACTGCTTGTTGCAAACCTTGGAGCATTTCGTGTTCAGTCTTATGATTTAAGTGGCAAACAACTTCTTGCTTTTGGTTCAAGAGGAACAGGGCTCGACGAGTTTCACGGCTGCTGTAATCCAGTGAGTGTTGCATATTTGTCGAATGGTGCAGTTGTTACAGTTGAGAAAGATCCTACAAGGGTAAAAGTGTACTCAAAAGAGGGAGCAAAGGTTATTGCAGGTATAGACGAGATGGTTAAGGGTTGCTCATATATTCCAATGACAGTAGATAGCAAAGATAATCTATATCTTGCATCACCAACCAAAGGTATAGTGCGCTGTGTGGCAATCTAACACTAAGCAGTCACCCCTTAAAAGGTGTTAATTGCTTAATTATCAAAATATTATTGCTGTTTCATTAGCTATTTTTTAATCCTGTTTTTGACATAAGAAATTACCTTAATTGAAACGCGTTTCAATTAAGGTAATTTCTTATGTCAAAAACAGGATTAAAAAATAGCTAATGAAACAGCAATAATATTTTGATAATTAAGCAATTAACACCTTTTAAGGGGTGACTGCTTAGTGTTAGATTGCCACACAGCGCACTATACCTTTGGTTGGTGATGCAAGATATAGATTATCTTTGCTATCTACTGTCATTGGAATATATGAGCAACCCTTAACCATCTCGTCTATACCTGCAATAACCTTTGCTCCCTCTTTTGAGTACACTTTTACCCTTGTAGGATCTTTCTCAACTGTAACAACTGCACCATTCGACAAATATGCAACACTCACTGGATTACAGCAGCCGTGAAACTCGTCGAGCCCTGTTCCTCTTGAACCAAAAGCAAGAAGTTGTTTGCCACTTAAATCATAAGACTGAACACGAAATGCTCCAAGGTTTGCAACAAGCAGTTCATTTTTGTCGTTAATGTCGAAATCAAGAATACCACAACAGGGACGCATATTTTTTATCTCCGCCTCTTCAACACCTGTCGATGCGTTGAAAATACCTATATTACGTCCACCCATATCAGCAATCATTAACTTACCATCTGCTACACGTGCACCTGTTGCCTGCTTTACTCCATTTACTACAAATGATGCTCTCTTTTGCCCATCTACTGCGTAAATATCACAATTATAACCTTCAACTATCTTTTTAATAATCTCCTTACCTCTAAAATTCTGTTTAACATCTTTCTCGTTAGGTATTAGAACAAAAATATTATCTTTCTCATCTATTGCAATAGTTGCAGGTTGAGAGGTTTGCGATACGCTTAACGATTTAAGCAACTTGCCATTACCATCAATTATCGAAAGGCTCTTATCTCTATTTAATGCTACCAAACTACCATTTGATAATACTCCAAGATATTTTACACCCTTAAACGCAGTGCCATCATACTCTTTGTCTACCTTATATGATACGTTTGAAGCAGATATTGCATCAGATACCTTCATATCAACAGATTTCTTTAAACCTTCCCTAAAATCTTTGACATTTGAACTGTTAATATCAGGGCTAAGCATTGCCAATAATCTCTCCTGCTCCTCTTTACTCACTCCGCTTGTTGCCATTGCTATAATTATCTCACCTGCATAATATGCACTTGGGTTATTCTTAACAAACTCTAACCTCTTCTCTTTGCTTGCTCGATAATACTCATTAAAGTGTTTATTAACAATAGACCCTTCACAACTAATCATCTCAATTTGTCTCCCATTGAGCTTACCTTGGTATATATTTTCGCCATTCTCAACATAAAATATAAACATTCCCGAGGCTTTATCACTCTTTAATCGAAACAAAAGTCTCGTAGGCTCAGATACACTACCTCCTTTAATTACAAATTTACCATCAGTAACGTGATATGAGTTCTCCACAGCATAGTCACGCTTCTCCATATCATAATCTCCCAATAGATCCAATGTTCCAGTAGTAACACCCTCTATGGAGCCATTAACTACCCAACCTTTCTCCTCTTTTGCTCCACAAGCTACGGTAATTAGTAACATCGCAGCGATAGCAAATTGTTTTACAACTTTTTTAATCATATTTTTTATTTTTATAGTATCATACTACTCTCAACTGGGTTTTTACACCCCTCGTGATCGCACACTTGATAGTTATACTCCATTATTATCGAACCATCTTTTGCATAACCATTAAGGTATTGTACAAAGATAACACTCCCCTCATAGATAGAGGTTTCGCCATCTTCATAGTATAATCTCGACTCAGGCTTAACAAACTCTCCCAAAGAGCACCCCTCTGGCAGCTTAAAATTGAAAGATGTTGGCATATATACCTCTCCCTGTTCAACTACATCATAGGCGTGATAACCATCAATAATATTTAACTTTATTACAATGGCTTGTGAACCTCCATCAAGCGTTACGAGTTTAGCTTGCAGCTTAGCAGCATCGTTAATATCAACCTTAATAGGTTTAAATCGTTTAGCTGCAATATATACCGCTTTGGCTTTGTAGTCGTTACCAACTACATTATTTCCCATATCGTTCACGAGGAAATACCACCCTCCATTCTCTGTAAAGAATAGCTTATCTTTGTTGCTATTATACCACGCACGCCATTCGGCAGCCGTCTCAAAGGTACAAAGAGAGTATCTATCTAATATACGCTTTGCTTTGGCGATATCCTCCTCGTTTTCCCATAAAGATATAGCTTTGTCAAGTAGCCTATGGTCGTTATTGGCTATCTTTAGGCTCTTTGCATCTTCGTCGATAATATAATTCAACGACAATCCATTTCCACCGTAGAAGTAGTCTCTATTCTCTACAATAAACTCCTGAGCTTTTTGGGGTTGCCCCTCAAACTGCTCAAAAATACCGTACAATCGTTTTCCACTACTTGGAAAAACCCTCATACTCTCGTAATCGTTCAGTTTATCGTATATCTCATCGGCATAGTCACGTGTCATCACGCTTGGATAATACTTTCGAGCAATTATCCTCTCTCCTTTAAGAGTTGAGGTGTAGATTATTGCATTTGTTAAAACATCTTGAGCCTCTACTGTCATATTCTCAGGAGAGGAAGCAAAGCCCCAAAACATATAGTTTCCGTGACGAGCTATCGCCACTGCATCAAGCCCCTTTGTTGATACTCCGCCCGATATAACCTCTGTTTCGGGTGAATCATAAAATCCATCAGCATCGGCAACAACACCAATTTTAAGTGTTTTATCGTTCTCAGCTCCGTTACTCTCAACTAACCACATATCAAGAGTTTTAGGAGCATTTTTATCAAAGATAAAAGCGTGTTTAGGTGTTGGTCTGTTTTCAAGCGTTAAGTTCACCTTTTTAGGGGTGTTAAATATTGGATGTTCCAAATCTATTGAGTGCGCCCGCGCACCTAAGCAGTGTCAAAGGAATGTAAATTTCGATCCTATTGCATAACCATTATCAGCAGCAGGACGACCTATAATGATTGTCGGATAATCATACCCCTCTTCGAGCTTAGCCATCGGAACAAAAGATTTACGACCGCTGTAAAGTTCTGCATCTCGTCGCATAGGTGCTTTATCTGGTAGCATATTATCTATAACCGTAACATCATAATCTTTCGACATCTCTTGCTTATACTCCTCTGCTGTTGTCATCGTAACATCCGAAAATTGACTCTTTAGATACCTCTCAAAGGCAGCAGTACGTACCTCCACGCCGTTGGCAGGAACATTTTTTTCGTTGTGTTTATACTCACTATAATCGTGAGCACCTCCCACGTATAAAACTTTTAGATTATGTTTATCGCCTGAGCACGATAATAGCACTAAAAGTAGTGAAAGTGTGATAAATAATTTCTTCATAAATATTTTCATTAAAAAAGGCTGCTGTGTAGTATGACAGCAGCCTGAAATATTATACGTCTATAAGATAAAGAAGTCTTTATTTTTACCTTTATACTTTATCTCGATAGGTTTACAAGGGCTAATATTTTCATAACTCTCTATCGGCTCACTCTTTAGATTATCACAATCATATATTGTAAAACCACCTTTTAACTCTTCGCTTGAGCTATTATCGTAGTATCCAACATATAGTTGTTTTGTGTCCCAAGATAGTGTCAAGCAGGTTATCTCCTTGCCGCTACCCGACAAGTCGATAACAGGCTCCGTAGGTAGCTGATTACCTGGAGGCGAAGCCAACGGACGCCACTCATAAACCTTATTATCCTTAGTGTAGTAAATAGCTTCATACCTGCCGTTAGACACAGGAGTTATTGTACCATCGAAGGTGAAGTTAGTTGCTGTGTAGTCGTAAGGTGCTACAACATCTTTGATATATCCACGCTGAATGCTATAGGTAAATTGTACGATACGCACCTCATTAGGTGAACCTTTCTTTGTACATACGGTAAATAAATCCTTATTCTTTGAATTGCGATAATCGCCAGTCATACGAATAACCTCTAATATATCGTACCCTTCATAACTATTCTCATAGAAGTTTTCTGTTGCCCTATTGGCATTATCTGGATCAGGACCATAGGTGTTATTAACAGGATAATTTATACTCTTGCCATTAACATCAGTCATATAGTAGATAGATGTCCATAGTAAACTATTTTTTCTATCTATTGCTAAATAGCCTTCAACAAAATATTGCCCCGACATCACTCGAACATAGTTACAATCGTCCATTGCGTATGGCATTTGAGTGAATTGCGTTAAGGTTATTATCTTCTCGTTTCTATCGTATTGATACACATTTCCTTTATTGGTAAACAGGTGAGTTGAGTTAGGACTACTATGGTCATTCATTAAAACACTTACTATCTCCTCTCCATTAATATTTCCTGAGAAATCGTAATCAGCTACTATAGCAAAGGTTGTTGGATTGGCTAAATAAATCTTTGTCCTTGTGAAGACAAAGAGATAGTAACCTGAACTTGAGGAAGATTTTGCTATATGAACAATATCACGCACATCCACATTAGGGTTAATACTCTTAAATAGGTTAGTGTTAAAAGTTATTCTCTCCTTACCTGCTAATATATCTGAATCCGACAAAGCCCTACCAAATGTTAAATCTGCCGAACCATCACCATAGTTACCTATAAGCAGAAATCCTTCATCGTAGGTACGAACATTAATAGTCCAAGTTTCAAACTGCGTAAAATCGGTGTTTATTACCTCTAAAGTTAAACGATACGAACCCTCTTCTTCAAAGGTATAGTTTAATGTTTGCTCTTCTCCTATTTTAATCTGTTCTCCTAATTTACCAAACTCATCTAATGTATTTAGATGCCATTTATAGCTTAAGGGGCGACCTTCAATATTTTGAGTAACTGTTGGAGTGAAACTAAACTCATCTCCTAAGTCTACACTCATAACCGCTAACGGAGATTCAACCTTTATCGAGTCGAAACGAGGGTTCTGACTTGGGTAGACCAACGAAGAGTTATCCTTATAGCAGCTAACAAACATTAGAGCTGCTAAAATTATAAATATTATTTTTTTCATACTATTTATTTTAAATATTACAAAACTACCATATAGGTTCATCTATTTCCCATCCTAACTGCGGGTTTGCAACTGCATATTCATACATAGGTACCCAAAGGTGAATATTAAAATAGATACGATAAGCACTAAGTGGGCTACTTCCAGCCGAGTTTGGAGCTATATCTAACTCAGAACCCCACCTATCTTCAATGATACTGTAGGTGTAAGGGTCTTTCTCCTTTGATGCCCAGAAAAATTCAAAAAATTTCTGACCTTTCTCTTTTGTGAAAGCACCAAAACGCCAATCTTGCCACCACGCTGGTGTAGGAGGAGTGTTATCATCATAGGTGACAATGTATCTATCAACACCTCTAACCGTGAAATCCTCACTATTCACTATATTTATACCCAAAACCACACGTTTATTCTCTAAATCAGCGTGACGCTTTAGCGTGATAGGTATCATAACACTTAACGAATCGGCTGGTAGAGTAACCTCCGCAGGTACACTATAATACTCCGATGATGCTGCCTCAAAGGTATCGTTAGCATATAGACTACTCACCACATCAACCTTTATTTTACGCTCATAGCTCTTTGGAGCACCCATTATAGCCACTTCAACAGATTTTTCGAACTCTGTTATCGAAGAGAAGCCAAAGTTATAGAATACAGAGTCTGCATAATTCTCTTCATAGCTATACTTTAAATATATTCCATCTTGTTGAGTTGTATCGTAGATAAGATAATCAGCCTCTTTACAAGAGAAAATTGCTAAAAATGCCACAAACGACATCAAATATAATATTTTTCTCATAATCATATTGTTAATCTAAGTTTCTAAAATCAAACTCCTCAATAGGTATCGGAAGTACATATATCTTATCCGAGGCAGGAAGTGTTTTATACTCTGTGTTTGATAGAATATCAAGGTTTAATTTTTTCATATCAAACCAACGCATTCCTTCACCATAAAACTCTTTGTGACGTTCGTTATATATTAGATCAACAGTAGGTTCAATTGCAGGAATACGCTCTTCAAGCTTTGTTAAACCTCTGTTTGTTAATATATGATTGATATATGTAGCCGCTTCGGTTGTGTTACCCTCTCTTACATAAGCTTCAGCAATAATATAATACATCTCTGATAAACGAATAAGTGTTGTCCCCTCTAAATGATCAGATACATTACCCACTTCGTCGCCAATATCACCACCCTCTGCACGCTCTATATCAACGTGTTTTAGTAAGTTGAAATCTTCTCCAGTTCCTATACGTCCAAACCAACCACTCATACGCATATCTGCACCCGAGTTGCCACCTAAATCTTTACCATAAATTTGTTGATAAGTTTGAAGAAGTTGTGCACTTCCCGACTCCTCTTGATAAGGCTGAAAAGATTGCCAAGACGACGATGTATAGAAAGCATCGTAGTATGTTGCGTATATTGAAAGTGAAAACACTCCATATATAACCTCTCTATTTGACACAAAGCCTCTTAGCATATTTGCAACATTATCACGAGTTTCAATTTCAAAAAAGTTGCTTTCATAATCTGTTCCTGCATGCTGAATAACACCTATTAGCTTCATAGCCTCAGTACGAGCTAAGCTATATTCGCCCATCATCCAGTAAACGCGAGCAAGATATGCTGTTGCAGCGTGGTAGTTGAAGCGAAGACGATAGTAATCATCTGTAATATCAAAATTTCTCATTAACTCTTGCGCCTTTTTCAGATCGGCAACAATATTGTCATAAACCTCTTTAACTGTTGAGAAAGGAATCTCGTCGTAAGAGTATTTATACATATATGGTATTGCCTCTTCATTTGGGCTCTTCTCCACGTGCGGAGCAAAAAGCTTAACCAATTCAAAGTGCATTAGTGCTCTAATACCATACGCCTCGCCTAAATATCTATCTTGCTGTGGAAATTTTCCTGAAGGAAACGCCTCCACATTTTCGATAATGTTATTAGCATAACCAATAACTATATAAGGCTCACTCCACATATCCTTTATTGTTGATATTGTAGACGATGTAACATCGTAGCTATATACCTCAATATCTCTATAAAAGTTCGCGTCAGGGGCACTTAAATCCTGTGCTAACACGTCTGTTACAAAGCAATTAAACTCTTTTCCGTATAATGAATTGTTATCCAAATAGCCATAAATACCAGCTAAAGCATTCTCACAACCCTCTGCGGTGCTAAATAGATCATCATTAACTATCTCAGCTTTAGGATTTATATTTAAAAAATCCTCACAAGAAACAGCAAGTAATGATATAACCGCTAATATGTATATTCTTATATTTCTCATAATCTATTTCTTTTAGAATGACACATTTATATTAAAGCTAAATCCTCTTGCAAATGGATAATAGGTACCTCTTTCACGTTTTACTGTTGAAAGATAGAGTAGGTCGCTTGTTGATAAACTACAATAGAGAGTTCTAAAACCAAATTTCTGTATCATCTCTCGTGGAAATTGATAACCCACAGATAGATTGGTTATATTTAAATAGTTTTCTGTCTCAATAAAACGGCTTGTCATAGCACTACTACTCGAACCAATTGCTTTGTACTCTGCAATATCACCCGGTTGTTGCCATCTCTCTGTGAAGGCACGAACATCACCATTATTTGTTGCTCCAACAGCTTCGATCTTACTCCTTCTCGTTGAGTTGAAAATATCTCCACCTCGCGAATATTGCATATTTAAGCTAATGTTAAACCCTTTGTAGTTAAGGTAACTCGACAATGAGCCTCTTAGCCACTCTTCACTATTACCTACATTTACACGGTCGTTAGCGTCATAATCAAAAGTGTATGTTCCATCTTTTTTGATATATATCTCATCGCCAGTAGCTGGATCGATACCTGCCGAACGAACATAATATAATGCTGATTGCGACTCACCCTCAATATATATTTTACCACTACCACCACTTAGCGCACTTTGTCGTTTTAGAGCCTCACCAATCTCAAGTAGAGTGTTTTTGTTGTGTGCTCCGTTCAAGCTCACACGCCATAATAGGTCGTCTCTTCTTAGCAGTACCGTTGAAACGCTAAAATCAAATCCCTCGTTCTTTTGCTTACCAAGATTAACGCTCACCGTGCTTATGCCCGAAGAGAGAGGTAAATATAACGGTACAATCATACCGTGAGTAACATTAGAGTAGACATCAAAGTTGAAATCTATCTTATTATCTAAGATTGTTGATGTAATACCTATATTGGTATTTTTTGTTATCTGCGCCTCAAGTTCATCATTTCCACGTGTAATCGGATTAGCACCCATTGCAAAAGGTACAATCAAATCCTGAGCATATCTATATGTTGTTACTGCTTGATATGGCGCAAAATTCAAACTACCTGTGTGACCATAACTTGCTCTTAACCTCAATAGATTTACTATTTCACTATCCTCAAACCAACTCTCTTTATGCACGTTCCAACCAATACCTACTGCCCAGAAAGGTGTGTAGCGGTTATTCTTACCAAAACTTGAAGAGCCTGAAAGACGATATGAAGCATCTACAAAATAACGATTCTTCACTATAAAGTTAGCACCAGTAACTAATCCAACAGATGAGCTTTCGCTACTATTTGAACCGCCACTCTTAGTGTCGGGGTATGCCAATCCAAAAGATGGCTCTGTTAGTGCATCATTAAAGAAACCTACAGTTGAAAAACTATATGGAATAGAGCTATTACGCGATGCCTCACCTCCTGCATTAAGTGTTAATAGTGTGCCTTCATCGTCAAAAGCATAGTTATAGTTTGCATTTAATCTAAAATTGTAGTTAAACGAAGACGAACGACTTAGATTATAATATCCTCTTAGCATAGGATCTGGCTGCGAAGCATATATCTGCGACTCAGGTGATGTATAACTATCAGAACCACTATTCATTTGCGATAACGAACCAATACCACTAATATAGAACCCAGGTCTGATATTCCATCTTAGGTTTAATGATGCAGTAAGGTTATCCGTAAAGCTATTAGAGAAAGATGCTAAAGTAGCCTCATAAAGTGGATTCTCTTTATTGTGCGACAGCTCCTTGATAAGTTCCCCATTTTCGTCGTAGGGTGCATCATAAGGGTTTGCATTAACGTAGTCGCTAAAAGAGCCATAAGGCGAATTTAACACATCTGTAAAGGTGTAGTTCATATTAACCGACGCCATAAACTTACCCTTATAATTATACCTAAGGTTTACACCAAAACCTGCATTAGAGCGGCTATCGCCTTTCATAACACCAGTGGTGTGTCCGTAGCGTGCCGAAAGAGTGTAATCTAAGCCCGAACCCGAACCTGTTAGGTTAATATTGTGATTTTGAATAAAGCTGGTTCTTAGCGGCTTGGCCATCCAATCTGTATCAATACCTGCATTCGCTTTATTCATTCGTTCAACATACTCCTTATACGCTTCACCTGTTGGGTCGTCGTATAAACCAGATTGTAGCTCAAACTGTAGTTTCTGCTGTGCATTCATAAGGTCATATTCTGTTAAATCAGGCATCTCAACAGTTCCCGACATATTGTATGAAAGACGAAGTTTAACATTTCGCTCCAATTTTCTTGTCACCAAGATAACGCCATTTGCAGCACGCTCACCATATTGAGCTGTTGCAGAGGCATCTTTAAGTGTTATAACACTCTCAATATCGAAAATATCCATATCATAAAGTGCTGCAAGAGAAGACTCTATTCCATCTATCACAATAAGTGGAGTATTAACTCCAACTTCACCTGTTGTGTTTAATGAGGTAGTACCACGAATGATAATATCAGGTATATGGTTAGGGTTAGAGCCCTGCTCGTTACTCACCTGTATATCAATAGATGGATCTAACACAGCTAATGCTTGAAAAAGGTTACTTGTTGATATTCTTCTCAAATCATCACCCTTCATAACGGTTGCAGCTCCTGTGAACGAGTTTGTTTTACGCTCGAAGAATGAGGTAACAATAACATCATCAATCTTTGTCTCATCAGCCTCAAGAGTAATAGTTATATTTTGGTCGTTAGCTGTTACAACTCTCTCAAGAGTTTTCATCCCAACGAATGTAACCTCTAAAACATCACCTACGTTAGCATCAAAAGAGAAAGCACCGTCACCATCTGTGATTGCCCCCTTTGTTGTGCCTTTCACTATGATAGTAACACCCGACAGCGCTTTTTTATCACTATCTACAACCTTACCTTTAATAATAATTCTCTTTTCTGTTTGAGTACTATTAGTAGGTAGTTCATTTTTCTTACCTAGAACTAGAATTTTGTTACCTTCAATGGTATAAGTGTAATTAGTTTGAGAGAATAGTTTATTTAATGCCTCTTTCACAGATGCATTATCTATATCTAAATTATATTTTGCATTATCTATCTCTACACCCTCTGCAAAGCCAAACTGTATTTTGGTTTGCTCAAATATCTGTTCTAATATCTGTTTTAACTCGGTGTTACGAACACTAATTGTGACTCTCTGTTGCTCTATTTTTTTGTGTAGTGAGATATGATTAGCATTTGCAATTATAGGATTAGGTATACCGATACTTAGAAATATACTCAGTAATACGATAACTATTTTATGCAAATACGGACTTTTAATTTTGAATAATATATTTTTTTTCATACTTTTGCATAGATAATTGGTTTATAGCCTATACGTAGTTAAAATAGGCAATAAATAATACAATTAAAATGTGAATTTCACATGTAGCGGCAAACTTTATGTGAATTCATACATAGGGAAGTTCCCTAATTCTTGTTGGGAGTTTATACCTTGTATAAACTCCCATTTTTTATCTTATTAGACTATATTCATTGGCATCTTCTCTTATAAATTTAACATTATACAATCTTTCTATAAATGTCACTGTTTCACCAAATGGCAAACTCTTGTCTACATATATATTTATCTTTAAGTCTATTAACTGTTTTGGCAGATTGATTTTTACTCCATACCATCTCTCTAAAGTTAGAATAGCCGTTTCGATAGGAATGCCCACAAAATCGAATGCTTTGCCTCTCCATAGCAGATGTTTACTTACATCAACAACCTCAACATGATGCTCTCCTTTATTGTTTACGCTAATCATCTCCGATGGCTTAATCATAATCTCTTTTGCACCTTTTATTTTAACGCCAACGCTGCCGTTAACCAATACCGTTTTAAAACTACTCTTATTATTAGTATCTACATTAAATTGGGTTCCGTACACTTTTACATCTCCAAGTTTTGTTTTAATAATAAATGGTTTATCTGATTTCACAACTTCAAAATAGGCTTCACCATCCAACTCAACAATACGATTATTGTAACTAAAATCATTATTGTACCTCAAACTACTATTTGCATTAATAGTTACTATCGAACCATCAGGCAAACGCACCTGCTTATTGTGCATACTTGGAACAATAATCTGATTGTACTCTATTTTATCACTCTTTGCACTAGGCCTACTACTCTGAAATAATTTAGCTAAATTGATAGTTTTATCACTTTCATTTAAAGTATTTATATCACTGTCGTTAAGAGATAAAACATCACCTTTAGTCGTAAATAGTGTTGGTTCCGATATATTGTAATCAACACTCTGTTCTGCAACATAACTGGCACTATCCTTTTTTTCATAATTGTAAACAAGTAAAGATACTGCAATAACTGCCGCTGC
>CAYJHM010000009.1:0-24531 GCA_964369935.1 uncultured Rikenellaceae bacterium | reverse complement strand
CCGCAGATGACGTGCTTATGGGAAAAGCCTTCTTGAACTAAAGTTTTGCGAATTAGGGTAATTAACCCAATATCTCTGTAAAATCGTTTTGAGTGACATACCATACATAGCCACAAACATTACTGTAACCCATTTGTGATAACACTTCGATGTATCTCTCAATCTGCTTACGGTGAGATGGACGTTTTGCACCAAACTTATAATCAACAACTATTGTTTGATTATCGCCAACCAGTACCCTATCGGGACGTAGCTGAACTAATGCTCCACTCTCCTTATTTGGTAATAGCATTGCTCTTTCGCTAATTACCTTATAACGACTATCAAACCAACTACGCACTAAATCGCTCTTTAGTGCCTCTGCTATCTGCGTTTTTAACATCTCGGCCTCGGATTTAGTGATTGAACCAGAACTCAACTCTTTCTCGATAACATTATCAAACTCGTCAAGTTGATTGACCCTCTCTAAAAGTGAGTGTAGAATTATTCCTCGACCCCGTTGATCGATCGAGGCACTTTCCGACTCCATATCTTTAAAAAATTTATCACTCTCTGTGTGTATGATTAATCGTTCGGAACTATCAGCATACGGGAGAGTTTTAAATGATATATCATCATTAGCAACATCCGCAGAAGAGACCCTTAACTCTTCGCCAAATTGGGTTCTGCCCGATAGGTACCCCTCTAATAGTGAATCGACAGCTAAGGCACCTCCTTTTTTTGTGGGCATCATTAAATACAGTTCACTCTCGGCACGTGTTAAGGCAACATATAAGATATTAAAGTTCTCGATAACTGTTAGTATATACTCTTTGATGTAACTATCAGAAAAGTACCCCTCATACAACTTTTTCTTATAGTTAATAATCATATTTTGAGTTGTACTTCCTGGGAGTTTATAAAGTTCGTTATCACTTACCCCCCAAAACGAGCTATTAACCAATGGGGATAAATTCCAATTACAAAATGGGATAAGCACAACACCAAACTGCAACCCTTTAGATTTATGAATCGTTTCGACCGTTATTGCATTATGCCCCTCAGGGAAAGCAATAGATAGATTGGCGCTCTCACTATCCCACCATCTAATAAACGAGGCTATATCGCCCCTCTCACTATCAACAAAACGCATTGTAGCCGAATGAAGAGCTTGTAAAAATGGAATATTTTCTGCCTTATCGGCTAGCGAGTAAAAGTTAAAAATTTTCTCAACGGATAGAGATACTGGCTTTGAATGCAGCTCTTTAAATAACTCCATCTCTTGCATATTAGGTAATCGAGTCAATTCTCTCTTCAAGAAATTATTATAGAACGCAAGCCATAACTTATCCTCACCGTTAGCTAAGCGATAAACCGAAATAATAAACTGTACCACCTCCGAGTTTTTAAGCCTTAATCCATCGGCGGATATAATATCAAAATTATAACCAACACACTCGGCAGGGTGACTACTCTTATACTCTAGCAAGTAAGCAACAACAGCTGCTGCTTCTGGACGCTTACGGCACAATATTGCTATGTCACTAGCCTTATAGCCCCTATCTTGTGCACTTTTAATTTTCGCTACTAAATGTTCCATATTCTCGCTATCGCTATATGGTAACACCTCTATTAGACCGCCACTTTTAGGATTCTGTGGAAGAGTTTGCTCCATAGAGGTATATGCACGTTGTAACATATTATGATAGATAGATGCGCTCTCTAGGGATAGATTCCCTTCTTGCCTAATCATCTCGATATGACTATTTAAGGTATCATTAAGAGTATCCGCACAATATCTAAGTGCCTGATTATTAAAATTAATAACCTGCTCTCTGCTTCGGTAGTTTGTGGCTAATAATTGCTCTATTACACCCTCACGACCTATCACCTGCTCTACCTCTTCACCCAATATGCGCCAATCACCACCTCGCCAACGGTATATTGATTGTTTAATATCACCCACTAGAGTAACTGGCGACTCGCTAGAGGGAGCGATAGAAATGATATTCTCGATTAACGGGCGGAAACTACCCCACTGCCCACGTGATGTATCCTGAAACTCGTCTATCATTATTATCGAATATATACTACCAACCTTTTCGAAAATATAAGGTATATCGTTACCCTCTACCAATTTAGTAATTAGGTGGTTTGTGTTCGATAGAATCATCTTATTACCCTCCGAGCATAACGAATTAAGCTCTTTACTTATATCTCCTAGCAGCACAAATGTGCGGTGAGTCTCTAGTATTGTATCTATTGTGTAAAAATCCTTTATGTTGGTCTCTATGTAATTTACGGTTGTCTCTAATATAGATAATAAAGTTGGTTGATGCTCTTTAGGACACTTTTTCCACTTCGAGATATCAAGAATACTCTTACTAACAGTTGCAGAAGGGGGAATCATCTCGCCATTAGACACCTTAACCATATACGAGTACACTCCTCGACTCCCTCCAGGAAGCAAATCTTGTGTTATATCGTTAGCTAAGGTATAATCGATAAATTTCTGTGCCTCACCACTTACATTAGCCAACACCTCGCTACGAATCTCTTTCATCCTATCAAAGAATGGCATCAACTCTTTAGCATAATCCTCGAAATAACTCTTATCGAACTCTTCCGTTAGAATCTTTTTCGACAAAGCAGCCATACTACGGCGAATATCGGCCTTTTTTGAACTGTCGAGCCTATCATCAATATAACTCTCAATCCAGCCTCTAAGGGTCTCATCGTTATCCGAACGACGTATAAGATTATCTATTGATAACGTTAAAAGATAGTCGGTATTAAAATCAATTGTATAATCACTTTCAAGGTGCAGCTCCTTAATAAAAGAGCGAACAATCTTCTGAAAGAAACTATCAATTGTCATAACCGAAAAATTAGAATAATCGTTAAGAATCAACTCTAACGCTATTTTTGCCGACACACGTATCTGCTCCTCACTCATCGAGCAGTCTGTTATGAGCATCTCCATAAAATGACGTGCCCCATCCTTCAATGTTAGAGTGTGCAACTCTTTCAAGATACGCCCCTTCATC
Organism: uncultured Rikenellaceae bacterium; assembly: GCA_964369935.1. Classification (GTDB taxonomy): domain Bacteria; phylum Bacteroidota; class Bacteroidia; order Bacteroidales; family Rikenellaceae; genus JADFUS01. Next base: position 21,505 of record CAYJHM010000009.1, on the reverse strand, counting down.
TCGCCAGTTGCCTTTTTAGTAAAGGTAACAGCTAAGATATTACGATAAAGCATAGGACGACGAATAACACACCTTACATACTCGTAAGCGAGCATAAAGGTCTTTCCTGAACCTGCCGACGCCTTTAAAATCTTTATCCGCCCCATAACATCTAAATTTGTGCAGTAACTGCTGCAACTGCCCTATTTATTTTTTGACAAATTATATCAAGCTCGCTATATGTAACAGTTAATGGTGGAGCTACACGCATAGCGGTAGGGCAAAACAGAAAACTCTCGCTAACTAGCCCCTCGGTGTGCAACGCAACACTAGAGACTTTATTACTGATATCTATATCTCCAAACTCGATTGCAATTAACAAACCTTCAGCTCGTACCTCCTTAATTAATCCACCCGACAAATCAATATTCTTTACTAGATACTCCCCTTTATCGTTTGCTTGCGCTGCTAAATTATTATCTATAATATAGTTAAAAGCAGCCATTCCAGCAGCACACGACAAAGGATGCCCCCCGAATGTTGTTATATGCCCTAAAATAGGATTGGTTTTAAGCGACGACATAATCTTATCACTAGCAGCAAATCCACCAAGTGGGAGCCCCCCACCCATAGCTTTTGCCATACATAGTATATCGGGTATAACACCAAATTTATTGGAAGCAAAACTGTCTCCTACCCTACCAAATCCAGTTTGAACCTCATCGAAGATAAGAAGTGCCCCCACCTCTGAACAGCGATTACGTAGTGCCTCTAAATACCCTACGATAGGCGATATAACACCTGCCTCGCCCTGCACTGGTTCGACTATAACAGCAGCTGTGCGCTCGGTTATATGTTGTAAATCATCTAACGAATTAAACTTTATCAATCGTGTATCGGGCAGTAACGGACGGAATGAGTTACGATACTCCTCGCCCCCCATAACACTTAGAGCCCCGTGTGTTGAGCCGTGATAAGCCCCGCTACATGAAATAAGCTCTGTTCTACGAGTAAATCTTTTAGCCAACTTCAGAGCCCCCTCAATAGCCTCACTACCCGAATTAACAAAATATACCCTATCTAACCCCTCGGGCAAAACAGAGCATAAGAGAGCAGCATACTCAACCTGCGGAGCTTGAATAACCTCGCCATAGACCATAAGATGCACGTAAGTGCGAGCTTGATTACATATCGCCTCAACCACCGAAGGATTATTGTGCCCAACATTACTTACTGTTACACCCGAGATAAGGTCAATATATTGCTGCCCCTCTGGCGAGTATAAGTATATCCCATCAGCACTCGAAACCTCTATCCCCAATGGGGTATCAATCGTTTGCCCTACATGATCTAGGAAAAGTTGCTTTAATCTGCTCATTATATATCTGATTTATTAAAATGATTGTCTAATATACGTTGCGAATCCTTGACACTCTTTTTTACCCAATCGTTGAGTAGAATAAGTTGCTCATCGGATGATAATTGCCAATCGATATCACTATTTCGTAATCTTGTGATAAGTGTATTGGTAATTATAGCACCACATACACTAACATTTAAGCTCTCAACAAACCCATACATATCAATACATACATATTCGTCGGCCTCGTTCATCACTTTCTCGCTAACACCTTGTTTTTCAGTCCCTAAAAAGATTGCACATTTACCTTTACTAATATCAAGAGTATCAGCTGTTACCCCCTCAGCGTGAGGCGATGTTGCAACTATTCGGTAACCCTCGCTACGGAGCTTTGTTATTAGTGTATCAGCACCATTTTCACCACCGTACCTGTTAATATTTAACCACTTATCCGAACCTCTTACAATATTTAAATTGGGGGTAAACGTACAAAGTTGCTCGATAGCGTGCAGCTCTTGCAACCCAAAAGCCTCGCTGGTACGAACTATAGCACTAGCATTTTGGGGATGAAAAATATTCTCCATACATAGAGTAATATATTTAGTTCGCTGTGATACAACTTTAGCAAGAGACTCTAACCTTTCGGCCGACATAAATTGACTTAAATACTCTATCTCGCTCTTTAACCTATCTATATTTATCTTTTCCATCTTCCAAAATTTTCAGATAACTGTTATATCTATGCCACGAAATTTCGCCCTCTTCAACCAAACGCTTAACTTCGCATTTAGGCTCGTGTGTATGAGTACAATTATAAAATTGACACTTGTCGATATGACAAAACAGATCGGGGAAGTACCTTGCAACCTCGCTATTATCTAACTCCAAGATACCGAACCCTTTTATCCCTGGGGTATCGATTAGATAGGTTTCACTCTCTAACTTAATCATTTGCGAAAAAGTGGTAGTGTGACGCCCCTTACTGTGAGATAGGGATATATCGCCCACCTTAATATCGAATGATGGAGCTAAACACTTAATAATTGAGGATTTCCCAACCCCCGAATTTCCTGAGAAAAGGGATTTTTTACCTCGCATCCGTTCGGCAATATCATCAATACCTTGACCTGTTACTGTTGAGCAGCAAATAACCTCGTATCCTGCTAGAAAGTAGTTATCAAGAAACTCCTCAACTGCCTCTTCTTCAAATATATCAATCTTATTAAGTACAATTGTAACATCTACCTTATACAGCTCGCAAGTAACTAAGAATCTATAAATAAACTCGTAACTAGTAGTAGGTGACACTAGCGTAACAACCAAAAAAACATTATCAACATTCGAAGCTATTATATGCGACTCTTTTGAAAGATTAGTTGAGCGACGTATAATATAGTTACTACGCTGCTCAATTGCAGTAATAACCGAACTTCCTGTAGATTCGTTCGTTTCAAAGGTGACATAATCACCAATAGCTATCGGATTGGTTGTGCGTATATTATTAAGCCTAAAACGCCCTTTTATAGTGCACACCACCTCACCCCCATCGGTTAAACGCTCAACCACATAGGAGTTACTACTATTTTTTATTACCAAACCTCTAAAACTACTCAAAATGCTTATCTTTAAACTTTGTTACACTACTTTTAGCGCTCTCGAAATATGGGAATAGTGTACTTGATACACTCTTCATCGGTTTATATAGCAACGATTCATCAACCTTTTCTTTCGACATAATCTTGCCATTACTATTTAGCGATTCGAAAATAACAAACACAATTGCGAGGATAAACAGATATTTAAAGAGACTAACTACCCCGCCTAGAATACCATTTAACCCACCTAAGCCAACAACCTTTAATAACTTTGTTGCCATTCTAGCAATAGCTACCAGCGTGAATAATAGCACAACAAATAGTATTATAAAACCTGCTACCTCTTTAAAATCGAAGGTAAAATTAAACAGCTCGGCAACCTCATCACAAAATATATAGGCACCATATCCAGCTATCACAAACGAAGCTAGCCCCATCACCTCTAATACAAGCCCACGACGAAACCCTTGAGCAACTGCTACAAGTAATGTGATACCTAAAATAATATCAAATAGTCCCATATTAGTAATTTAACATTTTGTGAATAATAGCTTACTCCATCTTTTTCGATTTTGATACTCTAGGACAACGCTTAAACTCGATACTCTTATCTAACATATATCGATAGGTTATATGACGCTTAAATTTAGTTGCTTTAACATACGACTCAACCATACGCATCATTAAAGGATTAAAATCACCTATCCAAATAAGCTCCAAATACTTATATTTCGTCGAGTCACCTAGATGGATACGTACCGCCTCGATAATACCCGACTCGATACCCTTACCTTGATACTCAGGAGCAACACCGAAGACCATTGCATTAATTGTGTTGCAACTCTTCTTTACCTTAAGATGATAGAGAAATTTTAACTTAGCCCAAAGATTAAATTTACCATTTAGGTACTTAATAGCATCGTTAATATTAGGAACCATAATAAAGAACCCTATAGCTTTACCATTGTGATAAGCAAAATATATCAAACGGTTATCCATAATAGGGCGAACACTCTTAAATAGAGCATCACTCTCCTCTTTGGTCATCTCCTTAACCCCCGAGAAACCACTCCAGGCACTATTATATATATTCCTAAACTGATCCGACAAATTAGGATAATCAGACTTAACAATAGGCCTAAACTCATACTCTCCGTCGGCAGTTAGACGCTTATATTTCTCTTGCACTACACTATTAAAACCCCCTTCAGCAGATACGTACTTGATATAGGTGTGTTGATTAAAGTAGTTTTGAAAGCCGTACTCCTCAAAAAAAGTTTGATAGTAGGGCTTATGGTAATTCATATTGTACATAGGAGGAGTAAACCCCTCAACCAATAGACCCCAAAACTGATCTCTACTTCCAAAATTAATAGGTCCGTCCATAGCCTGCATCCCTTTAGATGTAAGCCACTCGGCCGCCTTATCAAAGAGCATAAAGGCAACCTCTTTTTCCTCTATAGATTCGAAAAAGCCACAACCACCATTCTTAACATTGTCTCTCTCGGTTAAAGATGTATTATAAAAAGCAGCTATTCGCCCAACGCACTCGCCTTGTTTATTGAGTGCTAACCAACGGATAGCTTCGCCCCCATTAAATAGCTCGTTGCTCTCAGGCGAAAAAACATTATTAATATCTTTATCAAGAGGACGAATCCAATTCTTATCCCCCTTATAAAGTTTAACTGGTAACTTTAAAAACTCTTTTTCATCTCTCTTAGTGAGAACTTCAATTAATGAATAGTTTGCCATATTAAGAATAGTTTATAAGCACATTGGCTGATTACGATTTTTCTTTATCATTATATCTAACATCACCTCATCAGTTGTCTGCATACCTATTGATGCTAGCTTTCCAAGGTTGTATATTGTTTTTTCAATGTCGTTCTCGATAATTCCGTCATTATCCGAGATACATATATTATCCATTGCTAGGATAGCCGACTGAACTGCCGAAGATACACCAGAAGATACTTTAAGTGCACAACCAACTTTAGCACCGTCGCACACCATACCAGTGATATTACCAATCATATTTTTTATTGCATAGGTCATCTGATCGTAACCACCACCTAAAAGTAAGATAATACCGCAAGATGAACCTGTAGAGGCAACAACACATCCGCAAAGCGCAGATAGACGCCCCAAATAGCTTTTAATATGTACTGCTGTTAAATGACTAATAACTAGAGCACGAGCAAGCTCTTCTAGTGAAGAGTTTAACTTCTCTGATGTTGCAACAACTGGCATAGTAACAGTTATACCCTGATTACCACTACCCGAATTACTCATTGCTGGCAAAATACAACCTGCCATACGGGCATCTGAAGCAGCTGCTGTCATTGCCATAGAGTACGACATTATACCATCGCCAATCATATTTGTATTAATTCTATCAAGTAGAGTCTTCCCTACCTTTAGACCATAGTTATATGTTAATCCCTCGGCCGATAAGCGACGATTTATTTTAGCTGCCTCAAGAATAAATTTAATATTTAAATATGGTTCGGTAGTAGCAAATTCGTATATCGAACGTACTGTCAAGCCATAATCGCCCATCTCTTTTGCTTTAGGTGCATTGTCCTCAACATCACCCGAACCACTACGACTATCTAGTATTACCGTACTATCTTTTGCAAGATATACTATATTATCGTGCCTACCCATTATAATGGTTGTTGCACTGCTATCGCCTGCTATACAAGTAACCTCAACATACAGTTTTTCGTTATTATCGGCAACCTTAACCTCAACCACATCATCAATCACTAACTCTCTAGCCTTAGCAACCATCTCCGAATCAACCTCGCGCAATACCTCAAGACCATACTCGCTTTTGCCACATATAACACCTAGTGCTGCGGCTATATCAAGCCCCACCATACCAGTACCAGGTATTCCTACCCCCATACCATTTTTTAAGATATTAGCACTAACCTTTGCCTCTATTTTCGTAGGTGTAACACCTAATAATTCTTTACTTTTAGTAGTTGCAAGAGCCACTGCAATAGGCTCGGTACATCCTAATGCTGGTTTAACTTCTTGCTTTAACAGCTCGAGATAACTAGCCCTAATCTCATCTGTGAGTAACATCATAACTTTATACTATTTAATCTTTTTAAACAGAACAAAGGTAGTGATTTTTTTTATAATAAGCAAATAAGAGATATATTTTCAATATTTATGATAATCGAGATGCGACTAACTCCGATAAATCCATCACTTTTACACTTTTTTTATTAGCCAAAAATGCACTCTTACACTGCGGACAAGCGGTAATTAGCGTATCACTCTTTACCATATCAACCACCGACGAATTGATACTATCCTTATCCTTGTGTAGCAGTTTGCTGTTAGCTAACGAATGACCACAGCAGTAACCAGATTTACCACTCTGCGGAAGTTCGATTAATTTAGTAAACAACGAGATAACAGCCCTAGGTTCGGAGTAGATACCCAAACCTCGTCCAAGCTCGCACGGATCGTGATAGGTGACCTCGCCACAGTTCTCACCGCTGATTATCTTTCCTTGTTCTATCGCACGAGCAATATATTGAGAGTGATGAATAACCTCGATACCCATTTTAGATAGCTCGTAATCCTCTTTAAATGTTTTCAAACAAATCGGGCACGATGTTACAAGTAGAGTTATCCCCGAAGAGCGTAAAACCTCTACATTAAACTGTACCATCTTTATTGATGCCTCCACCTCGCCTGCTAGACGTAGAGGGCGACCACAACACACCCCACGCTCTTTATCTACAAAAAATACCTGTTCGTTAAGATGTGCAAATATCTTATTCATTGAAACTATTGTGGCAGGTGTGAGATGTGTCATACAACCAGCAAAGTAACCAACTCTCTCGGCAGATTCAACTACTGGAGTTTGCAGATAACTGTAACGCTCATTCGAGCCCTTATTATCTAGCTGCTTCACCCTAGAGGATAACCTAAGAGTGTTAATATCAATATTCACTGGACACTTATTCTCGCAACGACCACACATTAAGCAGTTATGTATAGCCTCGTTATTAGGTAACCCCATTCGTCTGTTTCGCAGAAAATATGTAGCTTGTATTCGATTATTGCCTAGCTCGCTCTGCATTTGGCATGTATCAATACACACCCCGCAGCGAGAACAAGCGTGAATCTGAAAATTATCCGATTTCGAAGCCTTAACAGTAGGTTTAACACCCCAACGGCGAAGAAATATATGAGGTATTTCAGTAAAAATATGCATATACCTAGAGAAAGGCATTGTAACAAAGAAAACAGCTAACACAATCGAGTATGCCCACCACGCAGGTTGTTCGAGCTGTGGCAAGAAAGAAATTTCGGCTAACTTTTCGCCTATTGTGCCTGTTAAGAATCCCCCTGAGCCATAAAGTCCGCTAGTAACACTCTCGGCAAGCAGGCGGGTAGGAAAGATTAACCACAACGAAATAAGTGCAAGCCTATCACCTATTGATAGACGGGTTGTTTTGCGCATTCCCATTATTTTGCTAGCTAACCTCTTAATTAGAGCCAGTGCAACACCCACTAAAACAAACAGCAGAAGCCCATCCATAATATTCACAAACATCATCTGATCGGCAGTAGTAGCTACGGGGTGGAAAAATTTAAAAAAGATATGCACATACATAGGGGTGCTCTCACTTAACACCGACGCCACCTCTAACGACCCTACTACGATAAGTAAGAACCAGCCAAATGCTAACGAAGCGTGCATAAACCCAAGTAGCCAATTATGCCTAAATATCGAGACATGAAGCAGCGAATCCTTTATCACATCCCATATAGCAGACAGTGTTTTAAGAGTAAAAATCGAGCGCAGCGCAAGCTTACGACTCTCGCTAGGAAGAGCAATAAACCAACTACTATATTTATAAGCGATAACACTAAAAAGTATTATAACACCACCCACAAAGGGTAACACAAAGTGTGAATACATATTGTTTCAATTAAAATAATCGTTTAATCCCCTGAACTATCTTTCGTGTATTGATACCTCTAGGACAAATCATCATACATCTACCACATAACATACACTTCTCGGCCTCTTGACGTGCATTTGTATAGTCTCCCCTACGAATAAGCGTATGTAATCGGCGAAAATTAAAGTTTGTATGGGCTGCCGCAGTACAACCGCCACTGCACGCACCACAACCTATGCAGGCACGTAGCATTTCATCCTCTTTAAAGAGCTTGACCGAGAGAGTAAAATCTGCCTTATCAAGTTCCAAGACTCTAGTTGTTACTATTTTATATCCAAAATCAATCATTATTCGTTACCTTTTATATAGTAATTTGCATTAGCTACTGCACTAATAGCTTGATTAATACTCTCAGCAACACTCTTAGGAGCCTCTACACAGCCAGCATAGAATACCCCCTCTGCAGGCGATACTGTATTAGATAAAAAGGCATCTTTAGGCTTCAAAAAGCCACTATCTCGAACATCTAACGAAGCCTGCTCAGCAAAAACAGCATTACTATCACCTCCACACATACCCACTAACAGTACCACCATATCAACAGTTATAGCCAAAGGTCTAGCCACCAATGTATCCTCTGCCTTAATAAATAGTTTATCATCAATAGTTTGCGAAACTTCACTCACTCGGCCACGAATAAATCGCACTTGATGTTTCTCTTGCGCCACTTTATACATCTCTTCGTAGCCTGTACCAAACATACGAATATCCATATAAAAATTAAATACTTTTGCCCCTTTAATGCGTTGCGATAGCTCCATTGCTTGCTTTACACCTGTAACACAACACACCCTTGAACAGTGCTCGTTATTAACCTTTGTATCGCGCGAACCGACACAGTGAACAAAGGCGATGGTTTTAGGTTCTTTATTATTGGCACATTTAACAGCTCCATTTTTCAACATCTCCTCTAATTCGGGTGATGTCACAACATTTTTATATACACCGTAACCATACTCTTGTTTTAGGGTGGCATCAAAGAAATTATAACCACTAGCCAACACTATTGATTTACCCTTAACAGACACCTTTTCACGCTCTTCACGCACAAATGTTACTACACACTCGTTTTGGTCGATTTCCAACACGTTCGAATCGGTTGAGATAGTTATATATTTTTCGCTGTTACGGTTTATTCTGTCAAGTAACGAATCGATAATCTCTGTTGCTGGTGTAAAGGTAGGAAAGAGCAGATGTTTATGAGCTATCCTACCTCCTAATATTGGTTCACGCTCTACTATTAATGAAGTTAAACCATTTTCAGCCGCCGAGATAGCTGCCTGCATACCAGCAACACCACCTCCTACTATTATTATATCAAAACTATTCATATTTTACCATCTATTTGGTTTACCAATATCTTTATTATCTACTCCTAAATATTTACTATTCAAATCATACTCAATACCTATCTTATCAAGTAGAGGTTCAACATCTACCTCGTGCATCTGAAGACCCAACTCCCAAGGTTTATACCCCAAAACTAAACCTGCCATCTCTTCGTATGTTAAAACAGGAATACCTTTACCCTTCTCGGCACCGTAAGTTCGCCCCTCCATCTGTACTAGGGTATATTGCCACTTATCTAAAAACATTGCGCAGCCCGGACAGTTAGCAACAATAAAATCGGGCTTATATGGCTCCATCGATTCGAACTTACGCTTACTGTTAGATACCGAATATCCCCTATTTGCCTGAACAAGATATTGCCTAAAACCAAAACCGCAACAGTGGCGACGCTCAGGGTAATCTATCACCTCACCACCCCACGATTCGATCATCCCCGAAAGAACATAAGGGAACTCGGCTCCTCCAATACCTTTATTTGGGAACACTTTAGCGTAATGACAGCCTATATGTTCAACTACTTTTAAAGGTTTCCCTGTTTGCTTATTTACCAAACGAAAACCACCTAAAGCAGCTATCTCCTCTCTAAATTTAAACACTATATCCGAAGTATGAACAACACTTTTAGGTATTTCAAAAGTACGCCCTGTACTCTCGAGTAGTAACCTACGTATCTCTTGCTCTTTCTCAGGGAAATGATGCCAAGTATCTATCACCTCGCAGTACAAACCAAACGAAGTGATACACGAGGCTACTAAATTACTGTAACCCGCCTCGGTCATCATAGCAAACTGCCTAGCAACCATCGTCATAGTTGTCTCCATTGGCAAAATATCTCCATGATAAGCTATCCCCGAACACGAGGTATGACGCGGATCATCGAATATATCTTTATTCAGTTTATTCTTAACAAAATCCAGAAAAAACTCTTCCGAGCCAGGAAAAAAATTCTGACGTATACAACTACGTGCATAGTAGTAATTATCCTCTGGTATCTCTTTTTGGTAATTCGTCCAATTCATAGTTGTGTTTTATTTTTCTCCTTTATATATGTAGTTAAAATATTTATCGTCGGCCTTATCAAAACCTAGCCTCTTTGCCGCTTCATCACTATGGCTCTCTAACAAATCGTAGAACTCAATAGCACCTGTTACTTCAAATATACGCTTAACCTCCTCCATCGACTGAGGGTCAATCATACGCAGCGCACCAGCCCCATCTTTACGATAATTGGGTGCAAATCGAGTAAAGAAGTTTGCGTGATTAGCATGAATCCATTGCCATACCCCACCTTGTTCAGGATGATTTTCTGGTGCTACCACTTCGGGAATGATGCAGTACCCCAAATTTAAGATATTCTCGCCAATTGCACGTTTAATTGCTAATTGTTGCCGCCCTTTTTCGGAGTGAGTAAAAAACCCTAACTTTTGCGATAGTGCCCTAAGTGCTTGAATTATATAGCCTGGGGTATTAGCCCTCGGGCAACGTGGCCTACACGACATACACTGTCCGCAGAACCAAATAACATCACCCTTCAATAACTCTTCAATTTCAGCATCATCCCCATTATGCACTATCATAGCAATATGACGTGGATCGTAATCGTAATATTGAGCAGCAGGACATACAGCCGTACATACTCCGCAACTCATACAAGAGTTAAGCCCTTCAACCAAGCGAATATCGCCCTTTAAAATTTCTAAATAGTTTGACATATTTTATATACAATTAATCATTTGCAAAATTAATGTTAATTATTATACAAAAAAATAGTAAAAGAAAGTATTTTATCTAAGTGTTTTTACCTACTAACCTTAGTGGCATAAAGTTTGTTGAATAAATTCGATAAAAACTATTTTCTTAAAAAAATTTAAATTATGGCAAAAGGTAGTGTTGAGGTCTTAAAAGACAAAATTGATGTTGTTCGTGTTATCGAAATGTTAAATATCGCTCTAGCCGAGGAGTGGTTAGCATTTTATCAATATTGGACAGGGGCGCAGGTTATAAGTGGCGCAATGCGTGCTGATGTTCAAAAAGAGTTTCTTGAGCACGCACTAGAGGAGTATAATCACGCTCAAATACTTGCTACTCGCATAGTAGAGTTAGGTGGTACGCCTATTCTGCACCCTCAACAGTGGAGCGAGATTGCAGGGTGCAAATACGAAACCCCAAATAATGCAGATTCACTGATTCTGTTAGGTCAAAATGTTATATCAGAAAGATGCGCTATTCATCGCTACAAAGAGATTATCGAATATACTAATGGTAAAGATTTTTCGACCTGCGATATTGCTAAAACTATTATGCGCGAAGAGGAGGAACACGAGCAGGAGTTACAAGATTACATGGACGATTTCAAACTACTAAAAAGCACAATTATAAGCAAAATAAAAGATAAATAGTCGCCTCTTAAAAAGGTTCAACAATTTACATATCAATATTTTAGTTAAATAAGCGTATTAATAGGTTGTAAGGGTCTCTTACAACCTATTAAAATTTTGAATAATACGTTAAAATTATATTACGTTGTTATATTTTAATTAATAAACTGAAAAAAATTTGCATAAGTGGGAAAAATTTTATACTTTTGTCAATAACGGAAAAATGACTTTATTTTTGAGAGAGAGGGGGCTTGATGAGAACAACTATTATAGAATTCGATAATAAGTTAGAGAAATATAGGGGTATAATGACACAACGCTTTCAAAGATATATTGAGAGAGTTCGTAGCCTTATAGGTACACGCGGGAGATTAAAGGATAACTTTAACAACCATATGCACTATGGCCTACACAACTACATCAGCGAGTGGGTCATTCGTGAGTATGCCCCAAATGCCACTGCAATCTATTTAGTTTGTCAATCCAATCAATGGTCTAAAGATAATCGCTACTCATTTACTACAAATGGCAACGGAGAGTGGGAACTTCAACTAAGTAAAGAGTTACTTAACGAGGGTGAACTGTTTCAGCTTTTAATTGAGTGGAACGGTGGGTCGGGATTACGTCTACCTACATACGCTCGTAGGGTTGTGCAGTGCGATGGGACGAAGGTATTCTATGCAGAGTGCTACACCCCAAAAGAGTATAATTGGAAAAGCGAACCACCTATACCCCCATCAAATCCGCTAATTTACGAATTACATATTGGAATAAGCTCTGAAGAGCAAAAGGTTAGTACATTCAACGAGTTTAGATGTAATATACTCCCACGAATTGCCGAAATAGGATATAATACAATCCAAATTATGGGTATTCAAGAGCATCCATACTATGGTTCGTTTGGTTATCAGGTATCAAATTTCTTTGCTGTTAGCTCACGATTTGGAACTCCTGAGGAGCTAAAACAACTAATCGACGAGGCTCACCATCTAGGTATATCAGTATTAATGGATCTGGTACATTCGCACTCGGTAAGCAATACCGATGAGGGGTTAAGTCTCTTTGATGGTAGCGATAACCTATACTTTCATTCAGGCGAGCAGGGCACACATCCAGCTTGGGGTTCGCGTTGCTTTAATTATGGTAACAATACAACTCTTAATTTTTTACTCTCGAACTGTAAATATTGGCTTGAAGAGTATAAATTAGATGGTTTCCGTTTTGATGGGGTTACTAGTATGCTATACTACGATCACGGTTTAGGACGCACATTTAGCGGATATGATAACTACTTCGATTCGGGTATTGATAATGATGCCTACATCTATTTAATGATAGCAAATTCGCTAATTCACGAGGTATCGCCACGGGCAATAACCGTAGCTGAAGAGGTGAGTGGTATGCCAGGTATAGCATCGCCAGTCGAGGCATTTGGCGGCGGATTTGATTTTAGGCTTAACTTAGGTATCCCTGATTATTGGATAAAGCTTGTAGAAGAAAAAAGAGATGAAGATTGGTGGATAGGCGAGCTATTCTATGAATTAACAAATAGCCGTTTTGATGAGCGTTCTATATCCTATGTAGAGAGTCACGATCAAGCTATTGTAGGAGATAAAACTCTTATATTTAGGCTTATAGATAAGGATATGTACAATTCGATGCACACCGCTAGTAAAAATATTAATATCGATCGAGGTGTTGCAATTCATAAAATGGCTAGGTTACTAACCCTTGTAACATCAAAAGGGGGTTATCTTAATTTTATGGGTAACGAGTTCGGCCATCCCGAATGGATAGATTTCCCAAGGGCTGGAAATAATTGGAGCTACCTTCACGCAAGGAGATTATGGTCGTTATGTGATAATAAGCATCTTAGGTACAACCACCTTTGGCTGTTTGATAGAGATATGATACACCTAATAAAAAATATATCTCTTCATAACTACTCGATTGAGGGTGTGCACTACGACGACGAAAAGCAACTTATTATTTTTCGGAGAGCTGGACACTTATTTGTATTTAATTTTAGCGGAACAAATTCGTATGAGGGGTACTCGTTCAGTGCTAAAAGTGGCAAATATAGCCTTGTATTAGATAGCGATGATGCAGCTTATGGAGGATTTTCAAGGCTTGACAACACTATAATACATCACACACAAAACAACAACCTAGGTGATAGCATATTGCAGCTTTATATCCCTTCACGGTCGGTTCAAATATATAAATACGTAAGAAACTAAAAAGTACTAAACTATATGTGCTACATTAAATTTAACAAAGAGGAGTTAGTAAACTTAGATTACTCACTTTCACGAGAGATTATAGCAACCAACCGTGCAGGTGGTTACCTCTCAACCACCATTATTTGCAGTAATACCCGCAAATACCATGGGCTATTTATTATGCCAATCGAGAGGTTCAATAACGAGCAGCATGTACTACTATCATCGCTAGATGAGACTGTTGTACAACAAGGCGAAGCATTCAACCTTGCACTTCATCGCTATTCGGGTGGTATATATGATCCGCAAGGGCATAAGTACTGCCGTAATGTTACCTATAATCCAATCTTCACACTAACTTATCGTGTGGGTGGAGTTATACTAACAAAAGAGATAATTATGGTGCGAGACAATAGCCAGCTTATGATAAGATATACACTTGTTGAGGCGCATTCGAGCACAAAATTGAGGCTTAAACCCTTCCTTGCCTTTCGTAATGTAAACTCACTAACAGTTGAAAATATGAGTGCAAACACCTACTACACCAATGTAGACAATGGCATATCATCGCAGCTATACGAGGGATTTCCTGCACTATATATGCAGCTAAGCAAAAAGGGGGAGTTTATTGCAAGCCCCGACTGGTACCGTAATCTGGAGTACACCGAAGAGCAGATTAGAGGCTACGATTATACCGAAGATCAATTTATACCAGGCTACTTCGAAGTACCAATTAAAAAGGGCGAGAGTATAGTTTTCTCAGCATCGTTAGGTGAGGTAAAAGCAAATAAGATTAAGAGCTCTTTTGAAAAAGAGGCTGCCCTACGAGAAGTACGCAATAGTTTTGAGGATTGTCTTAAATACTCGGCTAGGCAGTTTATTCAGCGTCAAGGCGATAAAGTAGAAATAATAGCAGGCTACCCTTGGTTTGGAGCATGGGGACGAGATACATTTATTGCCCTACCAGGAATAACTCTTGCCACTGATAATGATACTGCTACTTGTAAAAAGGCACTACTAACCCTATGTAATAGGCTAAAAGGAGGGCTCTTCCCTAATGTGGGTAGCGAAAATGATGCCGCATATAACTCGATTGACGCCCCTATGTGGTTCTTTAAAGCTATTCAAGAGTACGGTGCAGCTACCTCGAACGAAGAGGTATGGGACACATTTAAGGATTACATGAAATCGATTATTAGTAGCTTCCGAGATGGGATTAATAGCTACTCGTATATGGATAAAAATGGTTTAATATGGGCTAAAGAGGAGGGTAAAGCTCTCACTTGGATGGATATCGTATATAATGGCATTATTCCAACTCAACGAGGAGGATATGCAGTTGAAGTAAATGCCTTATGGTACAACGCTTTGTGTTACACTTTAGAACTTGCTACACAAGCTAACGACAACCAGTTTATCGAGGAGTATGGCCATCTAGCGGAGAGAGTTAAAGAGTCGTTTATAGATATTTTTTGGGATAATGACAGGGGTTACCTAGCCGATTATGTTGATAACCAGGGAGCAAATACAGATATTCGCCCTAATCAGATATTCGCTTGTTCGTTGGAGTACACCCCATTAAATGAGGAGCAGCGAGATAGTGTTATCACCTGCGTAACGAAACATCTCTTGACTCCTAAGGGGCTACGAACCTTATCACCTTGTAATCCAAACTACAAAGAGGTATATTATGGTTCGCAATACAAACGCGATATGTCGTATCATCAGGGCACTGTTTGGCCTTGGTTACTAGGAGCTTATGTTGAGGCGAACTTCAGGCTTTATGGTGGTGCATTTACCGAACGGGCTCAAGTGATAGTAGATAATTTTCACGATGATATGAATAGCGACGGCATAAGTTCGATATCCGAAGTATACAGTGGCAATCCTCCACATAAAGCAGGAGGCGCAATATCGCAAGCTTGGAGCGTTGGCGAGGTGCTCCGAATAATTAAACTTATAGATAAATATAGTAACGAATAGGGGATAACCCATTAACAAATTATAAAGGTATGAAACCACGAGTATTAATGTTCGGTTGGGAATTTCCTCCTCACATAGCTGGAGGATTAGGCACTGCCTGCTTAGGAATAACAAAAGGATTAGCACGTAACGGTGTTGATGTTATATTTGTTATGCCTAAGGCCTCGGGTGATGAAGATGAGACAGATTTACGAATCATAAATGCAAGTAGTGTTGTAACAAGTTTCTCTGAATTAGTTACATCCGATTATATTCACAATATAAAAACCTATGGTGTAGGTTCAAATCTGGTGCCCTATATGAGTCCCGAACGGTTCGAGTATGAGGTGAACAACACTATCAAAAAAAGTAAAACCGAGAGTGTAGAGAGCACCCTTGGCACTTTCAATTTTTCGGGCACTTATGGCTCGAATTTAATGGAAGAGGTTGCACGATATGCTATTATTGCTGCCGATATAGCAGCCGCAGAGGAGTTTGATGTTATCCACGCACACGATTGGCTAACTTACGCTGCTGGTATTGAGGCTAAAAGGGTATCAGGAAAGCCACTTGTTGTTCACGTTCACGCTACGGAGTATGATCGTTCGGCAGAGAGCAAAAACACCTTAGTTTTAAATCTTGAACGTGAAGGGATGCAGGCAGCCGATAAAGTTGTAACGGTAAGTAATCTAACTCGAGATATAGTAATTAATAAATATGGAATAGACCCTAGCAAGGTTGTTGTTGTACACAATGGAGTAGATTTCTCGAATAAAGAGACTGCACAAGTAGAGCGTGGCTTAAAAAGAAAGGTTGTTACATTTTTAGGTCGTATAACATTCCAAAAAGGACCGGATTATTTTATCGAAGCTGCCCGTAAGGTGCTAGACAGAAATCCTGATGTTCATTTTGTGATGGCTGGTAACGGCGATCTTATGACTAATGCTATACGAAGGGTTGCAGAGCTTAAAATGGGAACTAACTTTCACTTCACGGGATTCTTGCGTGGCGATGATGTTCAAAAAATGTTCTTACAGAGTGATGTATATGTTATGCCGTCGGTATCCGAACCTTTCGGTATTTCGCCACTCGAGGCTATCCGCTCAGGTGTTCCAACCATAATATCTAAACAATCGGGAGTTGCTGAGGTTATAGATAATGCTATTAAGGTCGATTTTTGGGATATTGATGCCCTTGCCGATGCTATCTATGCACTTATACACTACCCTGCCCTTGATCAAATGATTGAGCAACGTGGTTACAACGAAGTAAATAATCTTACTTGGGATAGACCAACTAAGATATTACGAGACACTTATCTATCGCTAATTAAATAATCGCCCCTAAAAAAGGCGGTAGATATTCGAAGTTGAATATTTAATTAAAATATTGACAAATAAATTGTTAAACCTTTTTAAGGGACGACTAAATAAAACAACACACATAAAATTACTAAAATTATGAATTCACAGAAGAGCATATGTCTATTCTTTCAGGTCCATCAGCCGATTAAATTGAGAAAGTACCACTTTTTCGATATAGGCAAAAGTAACAGCTATTTCGACGAGTTTAGTAACCGTACGGCTATTCAACGGGTAGCGCGCAACTGCTATACTCCAATGAATACTATGTTATTAGAACTAGCCGAGCGATTTGGTGATAAGTTTAAAATATCGTTAGCTATTAGCGGTGTAACACTTGAACTTTTACAAGCCTATGCCCCTGAGGTAATCACCTCGTTTGCCGAACTGGCAGCAACAGGATCGGTAGAGTTTGTATCTAGCACTTACTCGCATTCGCTAAGTTCGCTTTATAACGAAAAGGTGTTCACTTCACAAATTAAGCACCACAAGGCCGAGATGGAGCGTCTTTTTGATGTGCCTATCACAAGCTTCTGTAATACCGAGATGATATACTCGAACACAATTGGCGAGATGATATCAAAATTAGGATTTCGTACCGTCTTAACTGAGGGTGCACGTCATATCTTAGGATGGAAAAGCCCAAACTATCTATACGCCTCAAGCGAGACACCAAAATTAAAGATATTAATGCGTAATCCGCAACTTAGTAATGCTCTATCGCAACAGCTACAAGCAAATAGCAGTGATGAGTATATTAAGTTGTTACGTAGCGACTCGCAAGAGAACGACTTAATAAATCTATTTATGGAGTATGAGGCATTTGGTGAAGATAATTCGCATGAGAGCGGTAACAGTAATCTATTACGAGAGACAATCGAGGGGGTGATAGCATCCGACGACCTTACACTTTTAACTGTTTCCGAGGCTAGTGCTAAACATCAACCTAAGGCTACTGTGAATATACCTCACGCTATCTCTTGGTTAGACGAAGAGAGAGACACATCTGCGTGGCTAGGCAACGAGTTGCAAAACGATGCATTCGAATCAATGAATAAGCTATACAAGGAGATTAATAAGCTAGATAACGATTCGTTAAGTACGGATTATTTGCGTCTACTCTCAAGCGACAACATTCAATATATGTCTACAAAGCAGGGTGCATCTAGCGGCCACAGGAACAATCCTTACGATTCGCCATACGAGGCATTTATTAACTATATGAATATAGTAAGCGATGTAGCAGAGAGGGTAAAAAGCATTAAAACCTTGAAGGCATCAAAGAAGAAAACTAAAAAAGATAAGAGCGTCGGTTATGAAACAAAATAATGAAACAACTTGCCAATACCATTTCGAGGTTAGTTGGGAAGTGTGTAATATGGTTGGAGGCATCTATACTGTAATATCAACTAAGGCACTAAGTATGTCGAAGATATATGGTGATAGATATATGCTAATCGGGCCCGATTTAGGGCAAACAAGTGATAAAAACTCGGAGTTTATAGAAGAGCCTAACTTACTAAAATCGTGGCGAGCAAAAACCGAGTCGGAAGGTATTAAAATCAGGGTTGGCCGCTGGAAAATAGCAGGTGAACCGATTGCTATACTTGTCGATTTCTCTTCGCTTATTCACAAAAAAGATGCTATCTTCAAGGAGCTTTGGGATAAATTCGGACTAAACTCTATCGACGGAGGTTGGGACTATATCGAACCTGCCCTATTTGGATATGCAACTGGTATGGTAATCGAGAGTTTTGTAAATCACCATAGTGGCGTAAGAGAGTTATCTCTTGCTCATTTCCACGAGTGGATGACTGGTGTGGGCTTATTGTATGTTAAGAGCAAGCTACCTCAAGTTGGAACGATATTTACAACTCATGCTACCGTTCTAGGACGCTCGATAGCTGGTAATAATCTACCCCTATATGGCGATATGCAGAGCTATAACCCTTGGGAGTTAGCACAAAAATTTAATGTTTCATCAAAACAGTCGCTCGAGAGTATATCGGCAAACAATGCTAATTGCTTTACTACAGTTAGTGCCATAACAGCTAAAGAGTGCGAGCACTTTCTTGGCAAGTCAGTAGATATGGTTACTCCAAATGGTTTCGAGCCAGCTTTTACTCCAAGCAACGAACAGTATCCTATGTATAAAGATAGGGCACAAACACGACTACATCAGGTTGCCGAAGCGGTGATTGGTTCGCCAATTAACGACGATGCATTTATGATAGGTATAAGTGGGCGTTATGAGTATAAAAACAAGGGGGTTGATATATTTATCGAGAGTCTTAACCGTTTGGCAACTAACTATAAAACTAAACGTCAAATTATTGCATTTATTTTAATACCTGCTGGCAATGATGGTGTTAATCAGGAGGTACTACACAACCGTAAACATCCCGATTCGCGTATTACCCCTAACAATAATTTATCTACTCATAATATTATTGATTATAATAACGACCCTGCTATTCGTGCACTCAACGAGTGTGGCTTAACAAACAAAGAGGGCTCAAATATTAAGGTTGTATTTATCCCTCACTATCTAAATGGTGATGATGGTGTGGTAAATATGAGCTACTACGACACTCTGGTTGGGTTAGATTTATCTATTTTCCCATCATACTACGAACCATGGGGATATACCCCTATGGAGAGTGCTGCCTTTAGAATACCAACCATTACAACCACCTTAGCAGGATTTGGTTTATGGGTAAAAGACAACTACCCAAAAGAGCCCCTAGGAGTTAAGGTTATAAATCGAGACGACCATAATGGCGACTATGTGATAAATGAGATAACTAGCACAATTGATAGTTATCTATCAAAGAGCAGCAACGAACTAAACGCAATAGGTGATGATGCTTATCAGATTTCGAAAATTGCCTTATGGGAGAACTTTATCAATCACTATAAGAGTGCATTCGATATAGCTCTAGAGAGTGTTAATCAGGAGCTGTACAACTCGGTTTTACCGCCTAGCGAACAGCAAAAATATTTCGAATATCAACCAATAACAAACGACCCACACTGGGTGAGTGTTGTGATTCATAGAAAGATTCCTGATGCCCTAATTGCACTAGAAGAGTTATCTAAAAATATGTGGTGGTGCTGGAACGAGGAGGCTACCGAGCTATTCAGTATGGTTGAGCCTGAAAAATGGGAAGAGACGGGTCACAATCCTATTGCCCTGCTCGATTCGATTGGAATAACTCGTTATAAAGAGCTAGAGAATGATTCGAACTTCACCAACAAACTAGCTACGGTATATTCGCACTTTAATAGCTATATGTCGCAAAAAGAGAGTATGAATGGCACTTCAGTGGCATATCTCTGTATGGAGTATGCAATACACTCATCGCTCAAAATATACTCAGGTGGCTTAGGTGTGTTAGCAGGCGACTACCTGAAAGAGGCAAGTGATAAGGGGGTGAAAATTACAGCAGTAGGTCTACTCTATCGTTATGGCTACTTCACACAGCAGATAAGTAAGATGGGCGAGCAGGAGGCACACTACGAGGCTCAAGATTTTATGAAATTACCTATCTCGCCTGTAATGGACGAGCAACATAATTGGCGCACAATTACACTTAA
Organism: uncultured Rikenellaceae bacterium; assembly: GCA_964369935.1. Lineage (GTDB taxonomy): Bacteria > Bacteroidota > Bacteroidia > Bacteroidales > Rikenellaceae > JADFUS01. The sequence goes on along the minus strand of CAYJHM010000009.1, from coordinate 707 downwards.
ATTAGCTCAGCGAGACGTGTATGCTAGACTATGGCGTGTAGATGTTGGACGAATAGAGCTATACCTACTAGATACCGACTTTGAAGATAATCTTCCAGAAGATCGTTCGATTACTCACCACCTATATGGAGGCGACAACGAGAACCGCTTAAAGCAGGAGATGCTACTAGGATTTGGTGGTGTTGAGGCTCTTCGCGAGATGGGGAACGAGGCTCAAATTTACCACTACAACGAGGGGCACGCAGCATTTGCAGGCCTTAAAAGGTTAGAGTACTATATTAAAGATGAGCAATTAACCCTATCTGAAGCTATGGAGGTTGTGCGCTCATCGTCACTCTTCACAACTCATACTCCTGTTCCTGCGGGGCACGATTTCTTTACCGAAAGTATGTTACGAAATTACATCGCTCCATTTGCTGATGAATTATGTATCAGTTGGGAGCAATTTATATCGCTTGGTCGCAGTAACCCAAATAATAGCAACGAAAAGTTCTCGATGAGCTTCCTTGCGGCTAAAATGTCGCAGGAGGTAAATGGGGTTAGTCGTTTGCATGGCGATGTGAGTAAAGATATATTTAAACCTCTATGGCCTGGCTACTTCCCTGAAGAACTACACCTTAGTTACGTAACAAATGGGGTACACTACCCTACTTGGAGTGCGCCTGAGTGGAAAGATGTGGCTGACAGATTATTTGGAGAAGAGTTTA
>CAYJHM010000008.1:0-24788 GCA_964369935.1 uncultured Rikenellaceae bacterium | reverse complement strand
GATATATAGAGTGCATAAATCCTATAACGCCACAGGCAAATATTAAATATATACTGCGCTTAATCCAACCGATAAATGCCGACACTCCATCGGAATAGTAGTTATCTCCTTTTGCAATAACCAGTTTATACACCTTAAAAAACGAAACAACAGCTACTGCCAACTCAACAACAAATAGTACACTTAACACTGCTATAAAAATTTGTTTGAGATTTGAAGGAGTGAAAAAATAGTTCAATATTAGAATTAGCGTAAGAACAAATAAACGCAACACATCCATTCTCATACGTTTTAGCGTTACAGACTGCGCATCTAGAAGAATCTTCATTATACTGCTAATAATACGAGCACCTGCAAAGTAAGCCACTAAATTTAATGTAGAGGCTAACGCTAAATTTGTGACTCGATAATCAAAAACCACCAACGACCCTATATATAACCCCATCAATAGCATCAAAATCGAAAAACCAATCTTCGCCACTCGATAGTTGTAATATATAGCTCCTTTGGGCACCTTAAGAAACATAATCAATATTGAAAAAATTATGTAGATAGGCGCAGCAATAGTTAGCCAATTTTCATATAGAATAATATCGTTCATAATAGTTATTTTCTCCTACAAAGATACCTATTATTGTTTAAACAATAAAATTTTCACCCATATTTTTACGAATAAAGTGTTGCTTATCTACAATTCTGTTGCAAAACAACAAAAAATTACGGTCAATTCTATTTTTATTCTGAAAAAATTATGTAGATAAACCAATAATATATACTTTTGCAGCGGTTAAACCAATCAACAAGTTTAACACAAACTATAAACACAAAAAAAATGATGAAGAGAAATGAGTATGTAACTCCAGAGTGTGCAATTGTGGAGATTGAAATTGAAGGGGTGATTCTAAATTTTAGTGACCCAAAAAATGGTGGACCAGCTTGGTAATTAAAAATGATTAAGATTATGAGAAAAATTAACAAAATTTTAATTGCCGCACTAGGTGTTCTGGCAATAGTGGGTTGTCAAAAGGAAATTATACCCACAAACGTAGATAATAACGATACTTCTATTCTTATCGCATCAACCGAGTCGCGTACAAAGGTTAATATTACAGATAATGGGCGCGAAGAGGGCACTACCGCCTTTACTTATACTTGGCAAAATAACAGTTCGGGTGTAGATGCTATCACTATTTATAATGCTGAAACAGGTAAAGCAGTTGGCGATTACACATACTCGGGAGTAGATGATAGCAGTACAGGTACATTTACATCAGACGATTTAAAGCTAACTGAAAATAATAAGTATATTGCTGTATATCCTGCAAGCTCGTTAATACATTTCAACAACAGAAACATATCAAATATTACCCACAACTCTCAAAAACAAGGGCAGGAGGGCAATATCGGAACATTAAACAATGCTGTACGTATGATTGCCGAGTTTACTTACGATGGTAGCGTACCTCAACTATTCTTTACCAACGAAATGTCGATGGCAACAATAGATATTGCAGCTGATGCTACTCTCGTACCGCTAAAACTTGTGTTCAAAGATGGCGACGAGGAGGACAGAATATATACAATTAACTATGAAGGAGTTACAGCTGGCGAAGATATAACTACACACATAGCTATGTTCCCTAACCCATCTACCGAAACACGTACTCTTAGCTTTACATTAACCTATGTGAGTGGAGAAGTGAAAATTTTTGAAGTAGAGACCTCAAAAGCATTCTTACAGGGAGTTCGCTATACTATGCCTATAAATGGACAGCTTGAAGATGTACTGTATATTAACAGTGTAGCAAAGCTAAAAGCATTTCGTAATGAGGTAAATAGCGGAAACTCGTTTTTAGGTAAAACTGTTATCATAACTAAAGATATAAATTTATCAAATATAAATAATTGGGAACCAATCGGAAATAGTATAAGCAACCCATTCTCAGGCACGTTTGATGGAGGAGGCTACACAATAAAAAATATTAATATTACCTCTTCAAATCCCAACGCTGGATTATTCGGTGTAGTCAAAGACAATTCATTAAGCGTGCCTTCTAAAACAGGGAAAATGCCAACTATCAAAAACCTAAATATTGAGAACGCAAGAGTATATGGTGATAATAGTTGTGGTGCAATAGTTGGAAGTGCTGATGGTGCAAGAATAACTAATTGTAATGTAATCTCGTCTGAGATAGGTACAACTGCACCTACTGCCGACCAAATAGAGTTCAGTGCTTCAAATATAATTGCAGGCGGAATTGTGGGGAAAGTATTATCCTCAATAATCACTTCGTGCTCAACCAATTGCTCGGTCGTTGGAAGAGAATTCATTGGAGGTATAGCAGGGATAAGTGCCGATTCAGATATAATCAACTGTAATAGTGCAGGACTGATATTTGGAAACAATAGAATAGGTGGTATTTTAGGTGGCACTACAATACAAAGCGATGCCCCTATAACAATAAATCCTCCTATATTTGATAGGTGTTACAGCACATCTACAATCGGCATAGGTGGCTCTTCAAGCGAGCAAACCGCAGGATTAGTAGGAGAAGTCTATGGCAAACTAACCGTCTCGAATTGCTACTTCGCAGGTACTATCACCAACGAAAGTACAGCAGGTATAGCTAACGTTACAGGGAGAAATATCAGTATTACCAGCTGTTACAACATTGCTACTACAAAAACAAGTATTACCACTCCTATTGCCAATGCAGGTGATATAAGTAATTGCTTCTTTTTAGGTGAAATTACATCTGACACTATTGAACAACCTAGTGGTATTACTCCGGTTATCGACATTAAAGAACTAAACAGCCTAGTAGGTAACGGGCTTGATAATAGCGCTTTCAGTAGAGGGTTAATATCAACGGCATATGCACCATCTCTTAATGGAGAGATTGTTATAAGACCAGAAATTACATCTGATATTATCAGCATCACCTCTGCCGAGCAATTTGCTAAAATACAAGAGATGATTAACTCAGGTGTTGATTTTATACATTGCCGACTAGATGCAAATATCAAATTTAATGAAACCAACTCAATTAGCATCTCTAACTTTAATGGATTTTTTGATGGAAACGGATACACAATATCGGGCTGGAGTGGCACAACTACAGATGATGCACCAATAGCTCTCTTTAAAAATATTCCTAGTACATTAAATCCGCGTACAAGCGCTTATTTTATGAATTTAACCATTGACGATTTTGTAGTTAATGGTGTAAATAATGTTGCTGCACTAATTGGTACAGCCGAAACAGAAGTAGCCATAGTTAATTGTAAAATCAATTATTCGAAGATTATTGCTAGCGGCGATAATGCTGGGGCATTTATTGCTAATAATAACTCTAATTTTGTACTAATTACTAAGTGTAGTAGTTTAAAAAACACCGTAACAGCTAATAATAATGCGGGTGGCTTTATTGGGAGTAATAATGATAATATGAGTTATATAATAGAGGCCATCAACAGCTCTGCTGTAACTGCAATTAATGACAACGCAGCGGGAATCGTAGGGAATGGGACATCAGAAATGGCTTATATCGCATGTGAAAATAGCGGTAAGATAAAAGCCAATAATTATGCAGCTGGTATATCTGTTTCTCATAATGCTACTTTGGAAGGAATACTTTTAATCAATAGTGGAGCCATTACCGCAAAATTGGACAATGCTGCCGGTATAGTAGCAGGTTCAACGCTTACTCACTATGATAATGGTTTGGTATCGTGCTACTCAACAGTTAAGCCTACTGCAAAAACGAACGGTTACCCAATATCATCTATTATTGATAACATGACTATCATAGAGTGTTACTACGTATCAACTTCAGATGCTAAAAATGTTCAAAGTTCAGTTGTTCGACTTAAATCTATTTCTGAATTATCAGATGTAGTCCCAGATATGAATGAAATGTTTTATGATAATGATAGAATAAACTACTTGTTTCAGGTAGGTTCAATACCAAACAGAATTGCACCTACAATAGTAAGTAAGAACTAAAATTATAAGTATCAATCAAATAAAAATAATCCTCCGAAATTTCGGAGGATTATTTTTATTTACCACTACTACTCTTCTGCCGCAATTGCGAGAGTAGGCTCTCTGCAAATGGAAGTGAGGAGTTACTTAAGAACATCTCTATATCTATCTGTCCTCTGTCGAGCATACTTTTTAATATCTCCTCGTTAAGTTGCCTATATAGTGGGGTTGCTATCGAGTGCGATACCACCAAATCGAAATCAATGATTGTATCAACAAGTTCTGGAATATATTTCGACTCTTTACCGCCACTCTCAAAGGCTGGTGACAAGTACCTCTCGTTTCGATAGTACTGCATTATCACCTTTAACATCTTCTCATCACGGTCTCTCTGTAAAAGGCGTAAGGTGTTAAATAGAACCTTTAAATTAAGTTGCGAGTTCTCGGCTTGCTGCGCATAAAGGCTCGAGGCGGTATAACCTTTACTACCCTCTCCTTGAATAGCTCCCGATACTCCAGAAAGCTCTTTTATAAGTCCTATCTGAATATTTAACATCTCCCACGCACCTACGTTAGTACTATTCGAAGATATCTGAAACGGCACATCTCTCGTGTGGTTTGGCTTATATAGTATAACTCCGTTTGCCTTCACATACTCCGAAGTAAAATCCTCTATCGAGTAGCCATCAGGCAGAGCATTTTCGGGCACCATTAACACCCCTTTGGCACTTGTACCCATAATAAAGTCGATCATAACAATCAACCTATTAATATACCTCTGAATATCTATCACATCACTCACTAGAGCCTTTGGCGTTCCATCAATCGTAGGAATCGACCCTATAATATAAGGGTGAGATTTATGATTATAGGGACTCTCGCCTCGATATAGTAACTCGCCCGTAGGAGCCAGAAACGCAACACTCCAGTAATGCTCGTATTGATAATCGAGATGTAACAGAGGAGCACGCTCTTCGCTATAACCTAACGAACGGCACTCGGCTAAACGCTCACGGTTTATCTTATCAACCTCTTTTTGGGTTATCTTATCCTCACGCTTAGATTCGCCCGTAAGATAGTCGTGAGTATGCTTAACCCATCTACCTTCACGATACCACACCTCGATCACCCTACAACAGGCCGAATCGTTTGGTGTCATAAAATCGCTATCCTTATTGCTTACACCAACAGTTGAGGCAGCTAGCGGTGTATATATACGACCTACTATCTTCTCCTCTTCGGGGTTCGATGCAAAGGTACTAATCACCTCCTCAAGCGATAGTTCGTGCAGTTCGCCTATCAATGATAGCGACCTTAACGAGGCATCACTCATATCGGTATCAACAAATAAGCGACTCCCAGGCACTACATCAACTTCGCATTCGCCTTGCTCTCGTTCGCTAGAAAATTTATACCCTACCTTATAGCATCCCACGCCCGAGAGTATAAGCTCTTCAAGCAAAGCTAAATCAACCCTCCCAACACGGTTACTATCGTGGCATGCCTGAAGAGTGTTAGTAAGCATCTCTCCTAACTCCTCCTTACCTTCGGTACGTGCATACACCACCGACTGAGTAGGATTAGTTAGCATCTGCCCCGATATGTTACGTATAAATTGCTGAATGAAGTTATGTTTAAGTAGCGACTTACCTTGCCTAGTAAGGAGTTCCGACTCGCGTATCATTTTTCCGCTATTATCAGGGTCGGGCACCATATCACTCCACTGATTACCGTTTCGATACTCGATATTACGCCGCCTCTCGCTACGAAACGTATCCATTGCCAACCACGCCGTATATGCCTTATCTAAAAGTGCCGAGCCATCCTCGAGCCGCCCTTTTACGAATGTGCTTTTAGTGCGTTTAACTCCTCTTGGCTCAACTGCATACCTGTTTAGGTACTTAAAATAGTTTATTATCTCCTGTCTCATAGCTGCACCGATTAGAAAATGTAACTCCATATAGAGGTCTGCCCCTCTAATGCCTCGTCTCTATCCTCTTGCAGCTGATTTGACATATCGCCATAGATATTATCTATGCTCTTTTGTCGTGATGTAGCCTCGGATGCCACCTCGCTAAGAGCTTCGGCATACCCCTTATTTATCTCCGAAGCCATAGCAACAGCCGCTTCGGGAGTTGCCCCACTGCTGATTGTACGATTAACTAGAGCCTCCTCTTGCTCTCTCTTATCGCTAGATAGGGCGGTCATAGCACTCTGCCCCTCTGCTGTGTTAAGGTATGATGTGCCACTCTCTTTATTGTACCACTCATCAAGTTCGTCTTTACGATTATCAATTTCGCTGATTTGATTCTCTATTTGCCTATCATTGCTTGCCTTGCTAAGTGCACTGCTAAGCATTTTTAATCCAAAATCTAGTAACATAATAGTTGTTTTTAGTGAATAAATAATGATTATCGCTCAAAGGTAACTCACTAAAAACAACTATTTTGTGTAAGGGTTGTATAAAAAAATATAAGAGGGGGATGTTATTGCCTACAAATATCGCATTTTCCGCAAGGTTCGACCTGTTCCTCGCCAAAATAGTTACATATTACTGCCATTCGGCAAGTTGCTGTACTCTCTACATACTCCTCCATTGCAGTAAGACGTTTTTCAGCACTCTCTTTACGTGTTATGTACAGTTCGTTAGGTATATATAGATTCGCCAAAGGTAATCGTTCTTCAATAAATATTATTCTCGCGCACTCCTTAGCAGGTATATATTTTATTACGTGTTGCCTTGAAAGAGTGATAAGAAACTCTTTGACCTTATCAACGGTATAGCCTGATAGCCTAGCAATATACTCTTCATCGATAGTTACAAAACCCGAAAAAAGCCCTGTATAAAGCCTCATAAGCACATTCACAAAGCTATCCACCTCAACCGAACGTAGCTGTATCGAGTATAGCTGCTCTCGCTGAACCGAGAACATAATTCTTGTTCTACTCATATACTCCTCGCTTAGGGTTAGGTATCCCACATATTGCAGCAGTTTGATAGAGTTATAAACTGTTGTGGGGAATAATTTATACTTAACGCAGAACTCCGAAATATCGAAAGTGAATCCCAAATCTTTACCCGATCCAATAGCCAACTGGTAGTTATCAAACAGGCGTTCGTACACCTTCGAAAGCTCCTCACGCGAGGGGAACGAGCTACGTAGCCTACTTGCACTACTTCTCCTATCTTTATTATCGTTAAGCAGTACAGCATACGACATTTTAAGGTCTCGCCCTGCCCTACCAGCCTCTTGATAGTACGCTTCAAGCGACGATGGAGGTGAATTATGAACAACAAATCGCACATCCGCCCTATCTATTCCCATACCGAAAGCGTTTGTAGCAACCATTACCCGTAACCTGCCACTCATCCACTCTCGCTGCTTAGCAGCTCGTAACTTTGACGATAACCCTGCGTGATAAAAATCGGCTGATTCGCCATCTGCTTGTAGCCTTTGAGCAATCTCTTCGGCCTCTTTGCGTGAGGTGGTGTAAATAATACCCCCACCTTTTACACCATTAAGCACCTTTAATATATGGGTATATTTATCCTCAACCTTACGAACGATAAACGAAATATTGTTCCTTCTAAAACTTTGTTTATATACTAGTGGTTCGTTCAAAACCAGATAACGCTCTATATCCTCTACAACAGTTGGAGTAGCGGTAGCTGTTAAGGCTATAACAGGAACTTTAGGTTGTAGCTCTCTTAGCTTCCCTATCTGTAAGTATGAAGGGCGAAAATCGTAGCCCCATTGCGATATACAGTGCGCTTCGTCTACCACTAGTAGACTCACATTCATCAAAGCAAACCGATAGCTAAATAACTTTGTTACAATCCTCTCGGGCGAGACATATAGAAATTTATAATTACCATAAATACAATTATCTAGAGTATAATCAATCTCTTTAGCACTCATACTTCCATCAATATAGAGAGCCGAGATACCCATTTTTTGTAATCTATCAATCTGATCTCTCATTAACGATATAAGAGGGGTAACAACTATGGTTATACCCTCGAAAATAAGCGCAGGAAGCTGAAAGGTGAGCGATTTACCGCCACCTGTGGGCATAAGAGCTAGGGTATCTCTGCCAGCTAAGAGCGACTCGATAATCTCTTGCTGCCCCTCCCTAAAACTATCATAGCCCCAATACTGTTTAAGAGTTAATAATAATTTATCCTCCATTACTCTATTTAAGCTCCATACGATAGAGTTTATCTCCCCTACGCACAAGTTCAGGAACAGGTATCGAACATTTAACCCCTTGCGCCACTACCTCAACAGGGACAAGATTCTCTCTTATCTCGGTTATTACCGCATCAACCACACCAGTTGTTTCGCCCGTAATTACCACCTCCTCGCCTAGAGCCAAAGGAGATGCCTCGATTAACACCTCAGCAACCGATAATTTAGCATAGTAGTTTGTTACCTTACCAACATACACTTTACGATGAGTAGCCGACGAGCCATAATTCCTACTCCACTCTCCTAATCGCTGCCCAAGGTAGTACCCACCCCAGAATCCACGATTAAAGACCGTTGATAAACGAGTAAGCCACCCATCAATCAACTCTTGCGAATAGCTACCCTCGATAATCGAGCTGATAGCCTCATTGTAACACTCGGTTACACGCTTAACATACTCGGCCGAGCGAGCACGTCCTTCGATTTTTAATACCCTAACACCTGCCTCAATCACCTCGTCTAAGAACGAGATTGTGCATAAATCTTTAGGCGACATTATATACTGATTTTCAACTGTCAATTCGGCACCTGTCTCTTTATCTCGAACATCATAACTACGACGACAAATTTGGCGACAACTACCCCTATTAGCCGACACGTTAGCATCGTGCAGCGACAGATAACACTTACCCGATACCGCCATACATAGAGCACCGTGCACAAACATCTCGATTCGCACTAGCTCGCCCTGCGGGCCACGAATATCTCGGGCAGCTATCTGCTCGTATATATACCTCACCTGCTTTAACGACAACTCGCGAGCTAGTACCACCACATCAGCAAATTGAGCATAAAACGCTACACTTTCGATATTTGATATATTAACCTGCGTAGAGATATGGACATTAACCCCTATTTTACGAGCATATATAATTGCAGCCTCATCCGAAGCAATGACTGCCGAAACGCCGCTATTTTTGGCACAAGTGATAACCTCTTGCATAGTTTCGATATCCTCGTCGTACAACACACAATTTACTGTAAGATAAGATTTTACACCATTATTATTACATATCTCTACTATCTTCTCTAAGTCGCTAAGGGTAAAGTTAAACGAACTGCTTGAACGCATATTAAGCTTCTCTACACCAAAATAGATAGCATTAGCACCACCTGCAATAGCTGCTGCAAGCGATTCGTACGACCCCACAGGAGCCATTATCTCGATATCTTTACGGCTAAAATTACTGCTCATAATGATTTCCTTTAAAAGTGAAATGGTTCTGCATAAGGTAGCTAAAAATCACTGTTACAACTGTAATCATAGCGTTTGAAATAGATGGGAATACACCTATTGCTACCAAACACTTAATACCAAAATATTTGATTAATATATTTGCTAGAGTAACACTCAAATAGCGCACTCTTTGTGTTGAATCTTTTAATGGAGAGTTCTGAAAGGTTATATTTTTTGCCATCCACAACCCATTAAAGAATATTATAGGAAAGACTATTAGATAGGCTGCTATCTGAGGTGATATTACCACCACCCCTAAATCTAAATCCTTTTTTACGAGTATAAAATTAAAGACAAGAAAATAGAGTATAGCATCAAGCACCATATTAGCACCGCCCGTTGCCCCATACCTGAAAGTCTGGAGCGACATAAACCGTCTAATAATAGGTATATATAAAATATCTAATGTTTTAATTATTAATTTCTTAATCATCAATTTTACGTTTTATACCTCGTTTGGTGGCATTTAAAACCTTATCGGGATTACTTTTAATATAACTCTCCCAACTGCCACCTTTTGCATTACTAGGGAAACGGTTAGTTGATTGATAATGGTGACACAAAGCAACGGCTAAACCATCGGTAGCATCTTTTAGTTTAGGTAATCTATCAAGCCCAAATATTCGCTTTAAAATATTTGCAATCTGCTCTTTCGAAGCTCTTCCCTCGCCACATATTGCAACTTTGACCTTTGTTGGAGCATACTCAAACACAAGAACCTTACGAGTAAGAGCCGCAGCAATAGCTACCCCTTGAGCACGCCCTAGTTTAAGCATACTTTGAACATTCTCGCCATAAAAGGGAGCCTCGAAAGCCACTTCATCGGGTTTAAACTGCTCTATTAGCTCCTCTACACGCACATAAATAGTTCGTAACTTAACATAGCTATCCTCCTCTTTAGATAGGTCTATATGTCCCATTGTAACATATTCAGGTTTACGGTTTACAACCCTAATAACACCATACCCCATCTTATTTGTGCCTGGGTCGATACCCATTATCACCTTCGACTCCACCTATAACTACTCTTTTGCAGATTTAAGCTCTTTAACCTCTTTCTTTAAGGTCGAAATATCATCAATAATCTGCGGTAAACGACGATAACCTACTATCGAACGACGAGTGATTGAGGCATCCATTGCTGGCGAGCCCATTAATATCATTCCCCCCTCTTTAATTGTGTTGCTTATACCTGACTGTGAGGTTATAGTTGTCTTATCGGCAATCGTAATATGACCTGCTACTCCTACTTGACCACCTAGCATACACCACTGACCTAGCCTGGTTGAGCCTGCGATACCAACCTGCGAAGCTGCAACCGTATGTTCGCCAACAACAACATTATGTGCTATCTGAACAAGATTATCTAACTTAACTCCTCGTTTGATTATTGTAGAACCCATTGTTGCACGATCAATACAACAATTAGCACCTATCTCAACATCCTCCTCAAGAATAACATTCCCAATTTGGGCAATCTTTTTATAACCCTCTTCGGTTGGTGCAAAACCAAATCCATCGGCACCTATCACACTACCCGAATGAATTATTACCCTATCACCAATAACACAATCCTCATAAATAGTTACATTAGGGTAAATTGTTACATCTTTACCTATCACTACATTGTCGCCTACGTAGCAATTAGGGTATATTTTGGTGTTATCTCCAATAACAGCACCACTATCAATAACAGCAAAATCACCAATAAATAGATTATCGCCTAATGTAGCACCCTCATTAATGGACGCCCTGGCAGATATACCGCTCTTTTTTGGCTTATTCTCTAAATATAGGTCTAACAGTGAGGCAAATGCTTTATAAGCATCATCCACCTTAATCATTGTTGCTTTTACCTGGTTAGCAGGCACAAAATCATTATTTACCAACACAATCGATGCGTTGGTTGCATATATATATTGTTCGTACTTAACATTGGCAAGGAAAGCTATATCTCCCTCTTTTGCCTCCTCAATCTTTGCTATCGACCAAACGGTAGCCTCCTTATTCCCTACACATTCGCCACCTAAGAATGCGGTTATCATCTCTGCTGTAAACTTCATCTGCTTAATTATTTTAATGCAGACCCTACATCTGCTTTTGTTAAAATCTTCTCTCTCTCCTTTTTCGTAACACTATTATGAAAAACTAATAAATATGATGCCTCTATCTGCTCGCGTATAAAACTATCTGCCAACCCCTTATTAACATATACATCGTTCCAGTGCTTTTTATTGAAATGCCACGCAGGGGTTATCGCCTCGTACCTATCACGCAACTCGATAGCCAATTCGGGGTCGCATTTCATTGCAATCCTCTCAAATAAGGGTAATGTCACACAAGCAAACATCTTGCCGCCAACCTTATATACCAACACATCATCACCAAATGGCGACGACTCCTCTACGGCAGGCAACGACAAAACATACTCTCTAAACTCAACTATATCCACCTATACTTGTGCCATTTCTTGGTTATCATACTCGGCATCAAGGATAGCAAGAGCACGTTCAACATCCTCTTCAAAAACCAATATCTTGACGCCCATAAAACTCACTGCACCTAGGTGTTGAAGAGGGTTAGCCCCCTCTTTTGCTATTGTACACTCAATTCCTGCCGAGCGCAACACACCAAAAGCCATCTCCCCTTGGTAGAAATCAGGGAATGAAATAAGTTCAACTATTTTTCTATCCATAATATCAAATTTATTACTTATCTCTATATGTCGGAATTACAAATCCCATTACTATGGTTCCAATTATAGCAACGCAAAACAGTACCCATTTTATTGTTATATTATCTATACGCAACAGAATAGATATTGTAACAGCGCACCACATTAAAGTTATTGCATATATTTTTTGCCATAATAGTATACCTCTACGCTTCTGGTAGCTAGTAATATAACGCGAAAGATACTTATTGGAGTGTAAATACCCTAGTAACCGTTTCGAACTGCGAGCAAATAACCACGCACTAAGCAACAAAAACGGAGTTGTAGGTATCCCTGGCACTACAATCCCTATGACAGCCAATGCAAGCGACAATAAACCTAGAGCTATTAATATATATTTTTTCAATTCTCTCTCTCTTTTACTATTTTAAGAGCCTCTTGTAGGATATCATCCTCGGCTTGGAGATAGCGATAAAGCGCATTATCACCCTCCTTGGTGAACTGACCTACATAGGCTTTTAGCACATTCATAACCGTAGAGCGTGACTCGCTAGCATCTTTTTTCGATATTTCAGCACCTTGACTATTAACATACTCAATATATCCTGCGTACATCTTTTCGCCATAGATATCAAAGAATTTATCTAAATCGCTCTGATTCTCAACCTTTAGTAACTCCTTACGATTTTGGTCGATAAATCGGTTTGTATATCTTATCATCACCAACGATATAAGTAATTTACGCTCTGTTAGAGTATATTTTGCAGTATCAATAGGCACAAACACATCGGGCATAATACCACCACCACCATACACCACTTTACCCATAGGGGTGATATATTTCAAGGTTGTATCTATCCTCACACTATCTCTATTTGTTAGCTCTCCACCAGTTATCCTATTAACAAAATCTTGATCGTATTCATCTATCATACCCTTATATGGGCGTTGAATCGAACGGCCCGTTGGAGTGTGATAGTTTGCAATTGTAAGATTAAGAATCGAACCATCTGAAAGAGGTACCTGTTGCTGCACCAACCCCTTTCCAAACGAGCGTCGCCCCACGATAGTACCTATATCATTATCTTGAAGAGCACCAGCTACAATCTCGCTCGATGATGCCGAATTTTCGTTCATCAACACTATCACATCTTTACCTATATATTTACCTCTACCATCGGCATTTGTTGCTTGAATTACTTCGCCTCGTTGTTTTGTTGTTACAATATTTCGATTGACAGCAATAAATTCGTTTGCAATAGCTATTGCCTGATCAAGGTAACCCCCTCTATTATCCGTCAGGTCGAGTACAAGATGTTCCATACCACTATCATACAGTTTATCTAACGCATCCATTATCTCTTTGTGTGTTGTACGGGCAAATCGTAGTAGCTTAACATATCCTGTTGTTGGAGTAATCATAAATGCAGCATCAACACTATTCAAAACCACCTTACCACGTGTAACGGTGATATTCATAATCGAATCTATATCCTCACGAGCAATGCCTAGCTCTACCTTTGTACCCCCAATCCCACGCAGCTTGCGCAGAATCGAGTCGCTTGGTATCTTCTGACCTGCCACCAACTTCTTATCGATAGTCATAATTCTATCTCCACTAATAATGCCCACTTTTGAACTTGGACCACCAGGCACAACACTTTGAACAACAATAGTATCGGTAACCATATTAAATACTATACCTACACCATCGAACTTACCCTCTAAATTAGCAGTTGATATCTGCACATCTTTTGCTGGGATATAACTAGAGTGAGGGTCTAACCTGTGCAGTAAATCAGGAATCATACTCTCCGCAATCGAGTCGATAGCAATCTCCTCAACGTAATTATTTTGTATAAGCGAGAAAATGGTTGAATACTTAAAGCCCGAAGGGGTAAATTGATTCATCACACTTCGAATAGCAGCTTTCTCTACACGACTCTTAGTCATAGTTATGCTTAATAAATAGCCCGCGGCAAAGCACACTATCGACGTAATAATCGGAATAAGCACATAAGTGACTACTCCCCTCTTTTTCTGCTTTGTGTAACCGAAATTCTCCTCCATAATCTCTTTTTGGTTAAAATTAACCACAAATTTAGGTAAATATTTTTATTTTTCAATAGCAATTAGCGATAAAATAAAAAAGTTTACGTAAATTTGCCTAATAATAGACTCTAAGGTTGAGTTTTTGTAATTAGAAATTTAAACAGTAATTTTTTTTAAGTATGAAAAAATGGATTATCTTAGGCGCAATTCTACTTGTTGTGATTGTGCTATACTCATCGGTTAAAGGAATGTATAACAAGCTAGTTGTATCTGAGGAGGGTGTAACAGCCGCTTGGTCGCAAGTAGAGAATCAATATCAGCGTCGTAGCGATCTGATACCTAACTTAGTAAACACAGTTAAGGGGTATGCCTCGCACGAGAGAGAGACTCTTGAGGGTGTGATAGCTGCTCGTGCTCGTGCAACACAGGTTTCTATCAATGCCGAGGATTTAAACCCCGAGACAATAGCTAAATATCAAGCGGCTCAAGGGCAGTTATCTTCTGCCTTAGGTAAATTACTTGCTTTATCAGAGCGTTATCCTGATTTGAAAGCTAACCAAAATTTCTTGCAGCTACAAGCGCAGCTCGAAGGTACTGAAAATCGCATCACAACCGAAAGGGGCAGATTTAACGATTCGGTACGTGCATTTAACACATTTATCCGCACATTCCCTCGTAACATAATAGCAAATATGTTCGGTTTCACAAAGAAAGATTATTTCGAGGCTAAAGAGGGGGCTGAGGTTGCTCCAACTGTCGAGTTTTAACTATATTGATAATGAAAACAAAAGATTTTTTTACAGCAAGCCAGCAAAGCGAAATAGTTCAGGCTATCGCTAAGGCGGAGAGTAACACAAATGCTGAGATTCGTGTACATATCGACTCGGTTTGTTTGGGCAATCCTATCAACGCAGCACTCAAAGAGTTTTCAAGGCTACAAATGGAGAAAACCGAAGCACGAAACGGTGTACTAATTTATGTTGCTCACCGTTCGCGTAAGTGCGCTATCTTAGGCGATAAGGGCATTAATGATGTTGTTCCTGAGGGTTTTTGGGATAGCTGTTACTCCTCTATGGTTGAACAGTTTAAGTGTGGCAATTTTAGCGAGGGCATAATTGAGGCTATATCTAAAGCTGGCGAGCAATTAAAACTATACTTCCCTTACAAGGAGGGTGATATTAACGAGCTTCCAGATGAGATATCGTTTGGTAAATAGTAATTATATATGTGCAAAATAAATAGAATACTACTCACAACAGTAATGGTACTGCTATCACTAACACTGATGGCTAAAGAGTACCCCCAGCCCATTAAGGGGCGTATGGTACACGATTTTGCTAATGTTTTGTCCAATAGCGAGGAGAGAGCTATCGAGAGGCAATTAACAGGCCTTAACGATTCGACCTCTAATCAGGTTGTTGTTGTAACCGTTAAATCGCTAGATGGTAAAGATATATCGCAGTATGCAACCGAACTAGGGCACCAGTGGGGCGTTGGAAATAAAGGTAAAGATAATGGTGTTGTTGTTCTCTATAAACCTAAAAATGCTACCTCTTCGGGGCAGATATTTATTGCCACAGGGTATGGTCTTGAGGGTGCTGTGCCCGATGCTACTGCTAAGATGATTATCGAACGTGATATGATTCCCTTTTTTAGGCAGGGAAAAACTGCCGAAGGAATTATCAATGGGGTATCAATCATTGGTTCGCTAATCGAGGGCGAGTACACTGCCGAGAGTTACGCAAAGAGCCGCAAAAAGGGTGGTATTAATATTTCAAGCATATTTATAATCATAATAGTTATTCTATCGTTTATCCCTCGTTCGCGCCGTAGGAGCAATATTTCAAGCGAGGGGGCTGATAGCAGTTCGATAATTACACCTTGGATTATTGGCTCGATACTTAGCAGCAGTAGCCGTGGCGGCTATTCAGGCGGCGGAGGCAGTGGCTTCGGTGGAGGCAGCTTTGGCGGCTTTGGCGGAGGTGGCTTCGGCGGTGGAGGTGCTGGTGGTAGCTGGTAGATGCACTATTTAGATTGTTAGTTGGTCGATTTTTGTATTGAGATACCAATATCTCAATTATTTTGACTATTTTTGTAGCTCGAATCGTTTACATTTAATGAAGACATTAGATAAATTTATATTAAAATCCTACTTGGGGCCTATGATAGCCTCATTTCTGATTGTGATGTTTATCCTTATGATGAATGTCCTCTTTCGCTATATAGATGATCTAGTGGGTAAAGGTCTTCCATTCTCAGCTATTGCCGAGCTGCTATTTTATATGACCTCAACAATGCTACCTATCGGATTACCTTTCGCTACCCTGCTAGCCTCAATCCGAGCTATGGGTAATCTAGGGCACAGCTACGAACTTATTGCCATGAAAGCTGCTGGGGTTTCGCTTTTCCGCATTATGCGCAGTTTAATTATTTCGGCTATACTTCTCTCTGTTATAGGGTATTTCATTGTAAACAATTACGTTCCTTACTCTGTTAAGCAGGCAGGAATGGTTATATACGACATATCACGACAACGTCAAGAGATAGAGTTTAAGGATGGGGTATTTTTCAATGGTATCGAGGATATTAGTATTAGAGTTGGTAAGCAAGACCCAAACACCAATCTCCTTACCGATATATTAATCTACGACACACGAAACAATGCAATGACTAGCACTACGGTTGCTGATTCAGGGTATATCTCTCTTGTAGAGGATAATAAATTCTTACAGATACTACTCTACAATGGGCAGAACTATGAGGATAGGCGCGACTATAATTGGTATAATGCTCCCGAGCTGCGTCATAACTCGTTTGATAAGCAAGAGATAATGATGAAACTCGAGGGTTACAGTTTCGAAAAATCTGGGCGCAGTGCCTTTGGTGATGCCTCTGAGCAGAAGAGTATGAAGGAGTTAGAGGGCGATATTGATTCGCTTACTATAACACTAAACGAATCGGTTGCCTCGGCAAAATCGAATGTGTTAAGTAGGTATCTCTACGCTTCAGACACAACATTTTATCGTAATGCCGACAGCATAAGAACTCACAAAAGGGCTATACGAGTTACCGCTACAAATATAGACACACTAACAATCGAACAGAAAGAGCGATTATTCAAAGATGCTACCTCAAGGCTTGAACAGATGAAGTTTAACTCGCAAACGGGGCACTCTACGGTTCTTCAAAGCTCGGTTAAGCTATACCGTTCAATGGCCGACTGGCATAAGAAATTAACTTTACCTGTCTCTATCCTTATATTCTTCTTGATTGGTGCTCCGCTAGGTGCTATCATCCGAAAAGGAGGGCTAGGTGTTCCTACTGTCATAGCGGTTCTATTTTTTGTATTCTACTATATTATAAGTATGAGTAGCGAAAAGTTTGTGCGTGATGGTGCTTGGTCGCCTGCTTTTGGTATGTGGTTCCCTACTATGATACTATTCCCACTATCAATTTTCTTGATGTGGAAAGCTATCACCGATTCGAAATTACTAGATACAGATGCTTACTATATAGTTATAACACGTTGGTGGAAGCGAATGTTAGCTAAATATCGCTTAGCTAGATGGATAGATGGTAAGTTAGAACATATTAAAAAAATTAAAATTAAAATCAAAAAAAAGCCAATTAAAAAGGGCTAATATACAGATTAGTTATGAGTAACAACGAAAAAAAGGTCTCAGTACTACATAGTATAGAGGAGGCATTAGAGGATATCCGAAACGGCAAAACAATTATTGTTGTTGATGATGAAGATAGAGAGAATGAGGGCGATTTTGTCACCGCTTGTGAGACAATAACAGCCGAAACAGTCAATTTTATGACACTATACGGGCGTGGGCTACTATGCGCATCTCTTACTAAAGAGCGTTGCGACGAGCTACGACTAGATATGATGGTTGGCGATAACACCTCGCTGCACGCTACACCATTTACTGTATCAGTAGATTTACTTGGCGAAGGGTGCACAACAGGTATATCAGCACAAGATAGAGCAAAAACTCTGCGTGCATTAGTGAACCCAAACACTAAAGCCGAAGATTTTGGTAGACCAGGTCATATTTTCCCTCTAAAAGCACAGAGCAAAGGGGTGCTTCGTCGCCCAGGGCATACCGAGGCGGTAGTCGATTTAACTCGTTTAGCAGGTCTTAAACCAGGCGGTGCTCTTGTCGAGATTATGAACGAAGATGGAACAATGGCACGCCTACCCGAGCTACTAGAGCTAGCTAAGAAGTTTGATATGAAGATTATATCAATTGCCGATTTAATCCGCTATCGTCTAGCACGTGAGAGTGTTGTTATTAAAGGCGTAACAGCTTTTATGCCTACCGAGTCAGGTACATTTAAGGTTATTCCATTTATTCAAGATAATAGCGACCTCGAGCATTTAGCACTAATAAAGGGCGAATGGACAGAAGATGAGCCTATACTTGTTCGTATGCACTCATCGTGCTTAACTGGTGATGTGTTTGGTTCTGCTCGCTGCGACTGTGGCCAACAACTACGAACTGCTATGCGTATGATTGAGCAGGAGGGCAAAGGTGCTGTTGTTTACCTTAATCAAGAAGGGCGAGGAATTGGTCTATTTAATAAAATGCACGCATATAAGCTACAAGAGGAGGGAATGGATACCATTCAAGCAAATCTACACCTAGGATTTGGTGCCGATGATAGGGATTATGGAATTGGTGCCTCGATTCTTCACGAACTAGGGATAAAAAAGGTACGTTTAATGACCAATAATCCTCAAAAGCGTGTAGCACTACAAGGATATGGTATCGAGATAACCGAAAATGTACCTATTGTTATTGCCCCGAATAAATACAACGAAAGCTACCTTAAAACTAAGGAGTTAGATATGGGACACACATTAGGGCTATATAAAACAGATAGCAATAATGAGTAATCCAAAGTCACTACGTATTGTATATATGGGGACTCCTGATTTTGCTGTTGCCCCACTAGCCGCCCTATATCAAGGGGGGTACAATGTGGTTGCAGTGGTAACAATGCCCGATAAGCCAGCAGGCAGGGGTCTTAAACTCAAAGGTAGTGCCGTTAAAGAGTATGCTGAAAGTGTAGGAATACCTCTGCTACAACCCGAGAAGTTATCATCGCCCGAGTTTATTGACGAACTCAAGGCTCTAAACCTCGATTTGGGTATTGTTGTAGCTTTTAAGATGTTACCAACATCTGTATGGTCGCTACCGAGGCTTGGCACATTTAATCTGCACGCATCGCTACTACCCGATTATCGTGGTGCTGCACCTATTAATTGGGCTATCATTAATGGTGACAGTGTAAGTGGTGTTACAACCTTTATGCTACGTCGTGAGATAGATACAGGTGATGTGATAGCTAGAGAAAGTGTTGAGATTTCGGCTGATGATACCGCTGGCACTCTGCACGACCGTTTAATGGAGCTAGGAGCTAGGTTAGTACCTCAAAGTGTTGATATTGTAGCCGAAGGGGCGTTTGTTGCTACCCCTCAGAGCGAGATAACAGGTTCGGCCGAGCGTCCAGCACCTAAAATTTTCAGAGAAGATTGTAAGATTGACTGGAACAACAGCTGCGTTGATATATATAATAAAGTTAGGGGATTATCTCCTTATCCTGCTGCTTGGTGCGAACTAAAGGGTGATAGTTATAAGCTCTTTAGGGTCGAATACTCGCAGTGTGTGGGTTCTACTATTGGCGATATTATCTGCGATGGTGTTGAAACACTAAAGGTTGGCTGCGCGGATGGCTATATTATTATTAAAGAGTTGCAACAAGCAGGGAAACGCCGAATGGAGATAACCGAACTCCTTCGAGGAAATAAATTTTAGAGTAGGGTGTCTTATCGCTGCCTTGCGCAAGCAGGGGGGAGGAAAGTCCGAGCAACATAGAGTACCGTTCTTCCTAATTAGAAGACCTTCGTGAGGGGGTAGATGGGGAACAGAAAATAACCGCCTACTTTGGGGTAGGTAAGGGTGAAAATGTGGGGTAAGAGCCCACGTATCGGCATAGCGATATGTTGGTAGTGTCCACTAACGGGTTGCAAGACCACGTAGACCAGTGTTTGAGGGTTACTCGCCCGATGCTGGAGGGTAGGTTGCTGACGAGTTATCAAGTGATTGATAGCCTAGATAAATGATAAGAGCTACACTTAGGTGTAGTACAGGACTCGGCTTACAACCCTACTCTATTTAGTCGTCCCTTAAAAAGGCGGTTGATTTTTGCTAAAGTATTGACAAATAAAATATTAAACCTTTTTAAGGGACGACTATTTAAAAAATAATTGATATGAAGATAGTAGTAAATAATGAGGAGATGACCGTAGCAGACGGAATCAAAGTAAGCTCTCTGTTAGAGGGGCTTAACATGCCAACTATTGGCATAGCTGTGGCTATTGGTAAGAGTGTTACCCCTCGTAGCGAATGGGAGAGCACCATAATAAACGAGGGCGATAATATAACAATCATTCGTGCTACTCAGGGTGGGTAAATAGGTAGTAAAATTATGAGAAAACCGATTATCATCACAACCGAAACGTTTAATAACCTTAAGAGCACCGAACAGGTAATCCAAGAGTGTGAGCTTATACATAATCTTGTCACTAAATATGGTTGTCGTGTACATATTCGCAAAAAAGGGGTATCTGAGGAACAGGTTAAGGGCTACTGTATGGCTCTTTTGCAGCTTGGCACACCTCGCGAACAGATAACACTTCACTCATTCCCTGAGATAGTGAAGAGTATTCGTTTGGGGGGCTACCACGACACTATCGATAATCTAAAGGTGTGGGTTAATAAATTTAAACACAGACCTCTACTATCCACCTCATGCCATAACTTTCAAGAGGCGGATTTTGCCGATGATATGGGTGTTGATTATCTTTTTCTAAGTCCGATTTTCGACTCTATATCTAAGAGTGGTTATCAGTCGAACCATACACTAGCAAGTGTTAAACAGTGGCTTCAAAGTAGAGAGCGAACAGCAGCAATTATTGCACTAGGGGGTATTTGCGAATCGAATATTGCAGAGATTGAGAGTTGCGGATTTTCGGGAGCTGCGCTTCTAGGTGCCATTTGGAACGAAGGCGACCCATACGAAAACTATGAACAGATAATAAATAAAATACAATGAAATATATTTCACCACTTCAATATATAACACAAGGAGGCACTATTAAAGAGATTGAGCAACAGGTACGCAATGTCTTGACTGGTGGCTGCGACTGGATACAGCTACGTATGAAAGGGAGTAGCGATAAAGAGTTCTTAGAGGCCGCCAAAAGGGTTAAGGAGTTATGCTATGCCTATAATGCCACATTTATTATAAACGATAATGTGCAGGTAGCAATAGATATTAATGCCGATGGTGTACATCTAGGAAAGGGCGATATGCCTACTTCGATTGTTCGAGAGTGGGCTGGTAAAGGATTGATTATCGGACGCACTGCCAATACTGCACGTGACATCGAAATTTTAAGCAATCAGAAAATCGACTATATAGGCCTTGGGCCTTATCGCCACACCAACACAAAAGAGAATTTGAGCGATATATTAGGGATAGAGGGCTACACTGCTCTATTTACTAAACTCAACGAGTTAGGTGTTACTCCTCCTCCTATTGTGGCAATTGGGGGAATAACCTTGGAGGATATCGAGCCATTATCGCAGGTTAGCTCGCTTAGCGGTGTGGCTATCTCGGGCTCTATTGCTTTTGCCGAAAATGTTATCGCAACAACACGAGAGCATATTTCAGCTGTCGAGAAAAATTTTAACATTAAAAATTACAACTTAAAGGGATAGTTACTATGGAGGATAAATTGATAATTGCAGGGCACGAGTATGGCTCTAGGCTCTTTACTGGAACAGGTAAATTTTCGTCATCTGCACTAATGCACGATGCTATTATAGCTAGCTCGAGCGAGTTGGTAACTGTGGCTCTTAAACGTGTTGAGTTGGATAAGAGCGAAGATGAGATGATTGAAAAACTTCTTAAGGCAAATGTTAAGCTGCTCCCCAACACATCGGGTGTGCGAAATGCCGAAGAGGCACTATTTGCTGCCGAGCTAGGACGTGAGGCTCTCGCTACTAACTGGGTAAAGTTAGAGATTCACCCCGACCCACGTTACCTTATGCCTGACCCTATCGAGACGCTTAAAGCTACCGAGATGCTTGCAAGCAGAGGATTTATTGTTATGCCATATATAAATGCCGATCCTGTATTGTGTAAACGTCTAGAGGAGGTTGGTGCCGCTGTTGTTATGCCACTAGGTTCGCCTATCGGCTCGAATAAGGGACTAGCAACCCGTGAACTACTACGAATAATTATCGAGCAGAGCAATGTTCCTGTTGTAGTTGATGCAGGTATCGGAGCACCCTCGCACGCTGCCGAAGCAATGGAGCTAGGTGCCGATGCTGTCTTGGTGAATACCGCTATTGCAGCAAGCAGTAACCCTATTGCTATGGCAAAAGCCTTTAAGCTAGCAGTAGAGGCTGGACGAATGGCATACAAGGCTCGCCTAGCACCTATCAGCAGTGGGGCGGTAGCAACAAGTCCACTAACTGCATTCCTTGATTTGTAAAAATAACCTATATGAGTTTCTACCAATATAAAGAGCAATTTAACTGGGAGGATGTAAAAAAAGCGATATATGCCACCACTCCCGACGAGGCATTACGTGCAGTAGCTAAGCGTGAGAGCGGTGCTAGGCTTGATATTGCCGATTTTATTGCTCTAATATCACCTGAGGGTGGTAAGCTACTTGAGAGGATTGCTGCCCTAAGCTCGCAGCTCACACGTAAACGTTTTGGATATACTACCCAGCTATATATCCCTCTTTATTTATCTAATTATTGCAGTAATAACTGTGTATATTGTGGGTTTAGTGTATCGAACAAAATTGAGCGTAATGCCCTCACGCCTGCTGATATCGAGCGCGAATGCGCAGCAATAAAACAGCACCCATTTCAACATATACTACTAGTAACGGGCGAGAGTAACCGTCACGCAAATGTTGAGTATCTAGGTAATGCTATCAGCCAGATTAAGAAACATTTCGAGCAGGTATCAATAGAGGTTCAACCTTTAGCTACCGACGAATATAAATATTTGATGGATAAGGGCTTGTACTCTGTTTCAGTATATCAGGAGACCTATAACGAAGCGAGATATGGCGAATATCACCCTAAAGGGCGCAAATCAGATTATCGTTACCGTTTAGAGACAGCCGACCGCTTAGGTGAGGCTGGAATATATAAGGTGGGTATAGGTGCTCTTCTTGGCTTAGAGGATTGGCGCACCGAGGCGTTCTTTGTAGCTCTTCATATGCGCTACATCGAGAGTAAATATTGGCGCACAAAAGTATCAATATCATTCCCTAGGCTACGACCATTTGTAGGAGAGGGATTTCAGCCAAACTCGATAGTAGCAGAGCGTGATTTACTACATATGATGACATCCTATCGCCTTATGAGCGAAGATGTTGAGATTAGCCTATCTACACGAGAGCGTCCGCACTTCCGTGATAATACCCTACAACTAGGTGTAACCACCATATCAGTGGGGTCAAAGACTGCTCCTGGTGGGTACAGCGGAACAAAAGAGGAGACCGAGGAGCTAGAGCAGTTCTCGGTGAATGATGATAGGAGCATTGAAGATATTGTAGCAGCAGTACGCTCGAAAGGGATGGAACCAGTGTGGAAAGATTGGTCGCTATGCCTACAAGGCGAAGAACGTGCTAAATAGGCTATTTTATGGAACGATATTCTCGAAATTTAGCTGTCAAGGGGTTCTCTTTAGAGCAGCAACAGATATTGCATAACTCTTCTGTACTTGTTATTGGTGCAGGGGGGCTTGGTTCAGCCGTATTAGCCTACTTAACGGCGGCTGGAATTGGTTCGATAGGTGTTGTTGAGTATGATACGGTTAATATAACTAATCTCCAACGTCAAACACTATATTGCGAGGCCGATTTGGGGCATAATAAGGGCGAGAGAGCCGTTGCACGTCTGCGTGAACTTAACAGCACAACCAATATCACACTATACAACACTAAATTCACTACCGATAATGGTGTTGAGATAGCTTCGGGTTACGATATTATTATTGATTGTAGCGATAACTACTCGGCTAGATGTGCAATTGATGAGGTTTCAAGAGGGTTATCTATCCCATTTGTATATGGTAGTGCCGAGCAGTTAGGTGGGCAAATAGCCACCTTTAACAGCCAAGGGGCAGGCAGCTACAAAGAGCTATTTGCCCACCCCACAGCAGATAATAGTGAGATTATAGGTGTGTTATCTCCAATACCAGGGATTATAGGCTCGCTACAAGCCCTCGAGACAATAAAGCAGCTAACAAAAATGGAAAAC
The DNA here is from genome assembly GCA_964369935.1 of uncultured Rikenellaceae bacterium. GTDB lineage: Bacteria > Bacteroidota > Bacteroidia > Bacteroidales > Rikenellaceae > JADFUS01. Next base: position 226 of record CAYJHM010000008.1, on the reverse strand, counting down.
AATTTATCAGGCAAGCTATTAATGTTCAACCTAACAACCTACGAAACCCAAATATTCGAAATACACTAGCCTCATTCGCAAAACTCAAATTGCGCAAGTAAGAGAATGTGCCGCAGATGACGTGCTTATGGGAAAAGACTTCATTTAACCACAAATCAACAAATTACCCCACTTTTAAACGTAGCCCAGAGTGTCCGCTTTTTCCATAAGTGCGTTAGCTGTGGTG
>CAYJHM010000007.1:0-25429 GCA_964369935.1 uncultured Rikenellaceae bacterium | reverse complement strand
AGTTAAACTTAGTAAAAAACTGGTAGATATTTTAAATCTACAATTCAATTAAAAGTTTGAAAAAACAAATAGTTGAACCTTTTTAAGGGGCGACTAATTAGTTAATTAATATATTTTAGTATAGTATAATTATGAATTTTACTGTTAAATGTAACGATATTTTTGAGGCTGTTATAGCTGAATATCACAAACACGATAATGTTGATTATAAGGTTGTTAATCCATATAATCAAGGCACACTAGAGCACTTATTATACACAAAAAATTGGATTGATACTGTTCAGTGGCACCTCGAAGATATTATTCGTAACCCACAGATTAATCCAATTGAGGCTCTAGCTATTAAGCGCCGAATTGATGCATCTAATCAAGAGCGTACTGATATGGTTGAGTATATCGATTCGTACTTCTTAGATAAATATAAAGATGTGGAGATTGCTCAAGGGGCTAAGATTAACACCGAGTCGCCAGCGTGGGCTGTTGATAGGCTATCAATCCTAGCACTTAAAATTTACCATATGAGCGAAGAGGTTAAACGTACTGATGTTGATAGCGAGCATATTGCTAACTGTCAAAAAAAGTTGGATATACTATTAGACCAGCGTGTTGATTTATCTACCGCTATCGAGGAGCTTATAGGTGATATCGCTTCGGGGGCTAAATATATGAAGGTATATAAGCAGATGAAGATGTATAACGACCCAGCACTCAACCCTGTTCTATATGGAGGAGCGAAGTAGGCGTGAGGTTCTAATTATCCGCCTCTCTGCAATAGGCGATGTGGCTATGACACTACCTATTATCGAGGTGCTAGTTAGGGATAATCCAGAGGTTAAGATTACCGTCTTAACCTCTAAAATGGTTGTTCCGCTCTTTTCCCATATCCAGGGGTTAGAGGTTGTTGGTTGGGACACTAAACGTGAGGGTAAAATAAAGGATATATTTAAAATATTTACTCGCCTTACACGCAAACACCGCTTTGATGCAGTGATTGACCTGCACGATGTGCTACGCAGTAAACTTCTACGGTTCTGTTTTGCTATGTACGGTTCGCTAACCTATAAGATTGACAAGGGACGAGTAGAGAAAAAATTACTTATTGAGCATAAGATAAATAAACCTCTTAAATCAACAATCGAGAGGTATCGTGACACACTTCAACGTGCAGGACTAGTAGTTGATCGTAGTGAACCACAGCTACAACACAAAGAGATGAATATACCCTCATCTATCACCCAACTAGTGGGCGAGAAGAGGGGGATATGGGTAGGTATAGCACCCTTTGCCAAACATAAGGGCAAGCGTTATCCACTAGAGCTAATGGCTAGGGTTATGGATATACTCTACGAGAGGGGTGATATAACCTTTTTCATATTTAGCGGTGGTGGCGATGAGCGAGAAGAGGCTCGTAGTTTAGCGGGGCGTTATCGCGACTCGTTAGCTGTATTTGGGACAACGTTAATGGATGGCGAATTGCGGTTAATATCTAACCTTGATGTGATGGTGTCGATGGATTCGAGTGCTATGCACTTCGCCTCGGCTGTCGGAACTCCCGTTGTTTCGATATGGGGAGCTACCCATCACCACGCAGGATTTTTAGGGTATGGACAAAGTGTTGATTCGATTGTTGAAAGCAATTTAGAGTGTCGCCCTTGCAGTGTATTTGGAAATAAGCCATGCAAGAGGAGCGATTACGCTTGTATGAACAACATCAAGCCCGAAGAGATAGTAGAAAAGATAAATTTAATTATTAAAAACAGATAGTTATGAAGAGAGATTTTATTGCAGAGTTACGCTGGAGAGGAATGATTCAGGATATTATGCCAGGTGTCGAAGAGTTATTATCAAAAGAGACAGTTTCGGCTTATGTAGGAATTGATCCAACAGCCGACTCGCTACATATAGGGCACCTAGTAGGAATAATGATGTTACGTCATCTACAAGCCTGCGGACACCGCCCAATAGCCCTATTAGGAGGTGCTACAGGTATGATTGGCGACCCATCAGGTAAATCTGCCGAGCGTAATATGTTATCCGAAGAGTCTCTAAAGATTAACCAGGATGGTATCTTAGCTCAGCTATCTAAATTGATAGATTTCTCTAGCGATTGTGAAAATAGCGCTATTCTAGTAAACAACTACGACTGGATGCGCGAGCAGAGTTTCCTAGGCTTTATCCGTGACATTGGTAAGTTAATCACGGTTAATTATATGATGGCTAAAGATTCGGTAAAGAAACGCTTTAGTGGCGAGGGTGAGGGTATGTCGTTCACCGAATTTACCTATCAGCTAGTTCAGGGGTTCGATTTTGTTACCCTATACGAAAAGCAGGGTTGTAAGCTCCAGATGGGAGGCTCTGACCAGTGGGGAAATATCACTACTGGAACAGAACTGATTCGCCGCAAGTTAGGTGGTGAGGCTTATGGTTTAACCTGCCCATTAATAAAGAAGGCAGACGGCACAAAATTCGGAAAAACAGAGAGTGGAAATATCTGGTTATCACCAAAATACACATCACCATATAAATTTTACCAATTCTGGCTTAATGTTAGCGACGAGGATGCTGAGAGCTATATCCGTATCTTCACTATGCTAACACAGGAGGAGGTTGAATCGCTAATAACTGAACACCGCGAGGCACCACATAATCGTGCTCTTCAGCGTCGTTTGGCTCGTGAGGTAACTATTATGATTCACTCAGAAGAGGAGTATAATAGAGCTGTCGAGGCATCAGAGATACTATTCGGACGCTCGACAACCGAGCAGCTTATGACAATAGACGAGGAGATGTTACTTCAAATATTTGAGGGTGTTCCGCAGTTTGAGGTCGAGCGCACGGCTGCATTAGGTGCTCCATTCTCGACTATCACAACCGAGCTAGCAAATATATTCCCATCAAAGGGCGAGCTACGTAGGCTTGTTAAGGGTGGCGGAATCTATCTAAATAAGATGAATGTTAGCGATGCAGAGATAGCACTTACCGAGGATATGCTCATTGCTAATAGGTATCTACTTATTCAAAAAGGAAAGAAGAATTATTATCTAGTTAGATTATAAATGGAGAATATCGGAGTATCAAAATTTTTAGAGCTCGCCCCTAACTCAATCATAATAGATGTCCGTACCCCAATGGAGTATGAGAAGGGTCATATTGTGGGTGCTGTAAATATGCCTCTCTTTAGCAATGAAGAGAGGGCATCTGTTGGCACGCTATATAAGCGCAAAGGGCGAGAGGTTGCTATTGAACGAGGGTTAGAGTATGTTGGTGTAAAACTAGCGCACTTTATTCGTGAGGTACGCAGAATAACTGATGGCGATACTCAAAAACAGATAATTTTATATTGTTGGCGTGGTGGAATGCGTAGTAACTCGCTAGGGTGGCTACTCTCCACTGCTGGCTATAAGGTTGAGGTATTAAGGGGGGGATATAAGGCTTATCGTCGCTATTTCCTCTCTAAATTATCGGTTGGATACTGGCAATTACTAATACTTGGAGGGCCTACGGGATGTGGTAAGAGCGATATATTAACCGCACTGGCCGAAAAGGGCGAGCAGGTGATTGATCTCGAGGCGATAGCACGGCATAGAGGCTCGGCATTTGGTTCGTATGGTTACTCTGGGGGGCAACCAACATCAGAGCAGTTTGGTAACAATGTATTTAGCCAACTTGCAACGATGAATAACACCCAATATATATGGTGCGAGGGCGAGAGCGCCTCGATAGGAAAGGTGTTTATGCCACAAGAGCTGTATAGCAGGATTCAACACTCGAAATTTATACATTTCAGCCTACCAACCGAAATTAGGCTCGACCATATTATGCGAGATTATGGCGATTGCGACCCCGAAACTCTTATCACTTCGTTTAATAACATCTCAAAAAGGCTTGGGTATGATAGGGCAAAGGAGGCAATCTCATTAATCGAACAGGGCGAGATTAGACAAGCCGCAGCGATTGCTTTAGCCTATTACGATAAGGGTTATGGCCACTCGATAGATAACCGTGTAGGCGAGGTTATAGCATCAATAGAACAGCCAACCGATGATGCTGCAGCAAATGCCGCTGCACTTATAGAAATAAAAAACAATTTGTAAGATGAAAACATTAGATGTAAGGGGTAAATTGTGCCCCGAACCACTTATCATAACAAAAAGGGCTATTAAGGGTGCCGATAAAGATGAGCTTTTCGAGGTGATTCTCGATAATGATATTGCAACCTGTAACCTAGAGGCTCTACTACAAGAGATGGGTATCACATTCCGCCGTGAGGATAATGGTAACACCTCTACCCTACTATTTGGGCTTAATGGAGTGCTGCCCAACTCAACGGAGAGCAGCAACGAAGAGTTATGCAATATACCTACACCTAAAACAGGAGGATATGTTACAGTAATCGTATCGGAAGGTATGGGTTCGACCGACGAACTAGGGACAATATTGATGCGTGGATTTATTAACTCGTTAATAGAGCAAGATGTATTACCTCAAACTATTATACTATATAATAGTGGCGTAAAAGTGGCTATCAAGGGTAGCGATACAGCCAATTCGCTTAACGAATTATCAGATGCAGGTGTGGATATTATTCTTTGTGGTGTTTGTGTTGATTACTTCGAGCTACGCGAGCAGATAGCCGTTGGGCGCATAAGCAATATGCTTGAAATAACCTCAACAACACGTAAAGCATCGCATATTATATACCCCTAAACAATGAAAGCGAACAGATATTTCGATAATGGCTCGACATCTTACCCTAAGCCCCAAAGTGTGGCCGAGGCGATAGCTACCTTCACACTAGAGTGTGGGGGTAGCTATGGTCGTGGCTCGTATCAGGAGGCATACGCCACCACATCGCTAATCGAGGAGTGTAGAGACTTGCTAGGCTTGGTTATAGGTGCAATTGATGGTTCGAATATTGCGTGGTGTAAGAGTGCAACCGAGGCATCGAACATTGCTATATCATCGCTTGAACTGAAAGGCAAACGTGTGATTGTATCGCCACTAGAGCACAACTGCACAATGCGCCCACTAACTGCCGTAGGGGCATATATCGAGGTTATGCCTCACTTTGAAGATGGGCGAATAGATATAGATAAACTTAGAGAGAAGAGCCAAAATGGTGACTACTCGGATGTAGCCTTAACTGTTATTAACCATCAAAGTAATGTGAACGGAGTTATTCAGCCACTTGCCGAGATACGAGAGATTATCTCGCTGCCTATAATGGTAGATACAGCCCAATCGTTGGGCTATACACCCTTTAGTGTTGATTGGTGCGACTATGCTATTATTACAGCCCACAAAGGGCTATTAGGCATCACAGGGGTAGGTGCTGTATATGCCAAGAGTACCTCTACACTAAAACCATTAATTGTAGGCGGCACAGGCAGCCACTCATCATCGTTTGATATGCCTATCTCGTTCCCCGAGAGGTTAGAGGCTGGCACACTCAACAGCGTTGGTATTGCAGGGTTAAAAGCAGCGCTAGATAGTAACTACAAAGCCGCCCACACACATAGCGAACTTATACAATTTATCAACGATATAGGTAAAATTGAAAATATTGAACTATTTTGCGCACTAGATAGTAAATATCAAGGCGAACTATTTTCGTTTCGTCACACAAAACTAGATGGGTCGTATATATCGCACCGTTTAGATAGTGAGCACGGTATATCAACACGCTTTGGGCTTCACTGCTCGGCACTTGCTCACGGTACCCTTGGCACTACCGAAAGCGGATTAGTGAGAGTTTCGCCATCGAAATTTCACACTGCTAGCGATTTTAATCTCTTTGTTAAAGCCTTAAAAGACACTATAAAAAATGGATAAATTACTACTATTTAGCTCTATTCGTGACGTTATGAAAGCAGATAGGTTATGCCGAAATAGCGGATTAAAAGTAAAGGTGATGCCAATACCTCATACATACACTACCGAGTGCGGAATGTGCCTAATAATACACATAAATGAACTAGATAGCGCAATCGAAACCCTAAATAGCAATCAAATTAGCTATACAGTAGAGAGTTACAGTACCGATTGATGAATAAAATAATCTTTAAAGACCTCGTCTAATCCTGTTAGTGGGGTATCAGACAGGGCAAAAATAGCACTACCCGAACCACTCATTGCCGAATATGTTGCCCCTAACGAGTATAACTTATCTTTTATATCGTTCACCTTATCGGGGTGTATAACTGCCTCAAAATCATTAATAACACTACCTCGCCAACTATCAATTGCCCCTTTTAGGATGTAATCTAATCGATTTTCAGGATTTTTAGGAGATATTTTAGCATAAGCCTCTTTTGTACTAACACTAAAATCAGCCTTTACTATTGTTATTGCTTTGCCACTTAAATTAATTGGATAATGAGTTAATATTTCGCCCCTACCTGTGGCAATCATTGGGGTGTTATATACGAAAAATGGAACATCACTTCCAACCTCTAAGGCTATCTGCGCCAATTTATCATCATCGGCTCCAATCTCGTAGATAGAGTTAAGAGCTTTAATCACAGAGGCAGCATCAGAAGAGCCACCACCTAACCCAGCCCCAAAAGGGATATTTTTATGAAGATGTATAGCTGCACCATCAATTGAAAAATGCCTTTTAAAGGCCTCATACGCCTTACAACACAGATTATCTTCTACATCTCCACCTATCGTTATTCCGCTCTCAGAGAAGAGCACCCCATCAGGGGCTTTAACAACCTCAACAATATCATATAGCGATGGTACAGGCACAAACAACGAAACAAGATTATGATAACCATCTTCTCGTTTCTCTACTATATTTAATCCAATATTTATCTTACAGTTCGCAATCTGTATCATAAGCAATATTATTTACCTTGGCAATATACGAAATAATTATCTCGGTTGATCCACGTTTATCCTCAACATATCTACGGCTACTATCACTAAATTTACGGCGTAAAATTGTATTGCGTAATAGCGTATTAACCCATCTAATTAATCCCTCGGCATTATCTATACTCTTGGCACACCCTATTGTCACCATATCAACCGCCTCAGCAAACCTCAAATAATTTGGGCCAAAAGCAATAGGCATCCCGTAGGTTGCAGCCTCCAGTGTGTTATGAATACCCACTCCAAATCCACCGCCTATATATGCAAAGTCACCGTAACGATAGAGCTTTGAAAGAACACCTATCGTATCAACAATTAAGACATCCGAACTCGGCTCAATCCCTTTAGTGTACCTCGACACAACCTTACCATTAGCTGAAAAAGCATTTGCTAAGGTATCAATAGAATTCTCATTTATTTGGTGCGGCGCAACTATCAATTTTATATCAGGAATATCTTTTGATAACTCAACTAGCAGTTTCTCATCAGGAGCCCAAGTACTGCCTGCAACCAAAACAAGCGAACTATTACCCTCTAAAAACTGCTCAACAATACCTACACTAATCTGCTGTTGTCCTAGTGTGTAAACCCTATCAAATCGTGTATCACCTGATAATACTGCATCATATATGCCTACTGAACCCAATAACCTCAACGATTCGCGATTCTGTACAAAGAGACAATCGAACTGCTTTAGGGCTTTTACTCCACCCCTACCATACCACTTAAAGAAATGTTGCTTTGGATTAAAAATAGCTGATATTACATATAATTTTGCACCCGAACGTTTAATAGCCTTGATAATATTTGGCCAAAAATCGTATTTAACAAATACTACTATTTGGGGATTTAGTGCCTTTACAAAAGCACGAGTAGCATTAGGTGTATCAATAGGTAGGTAGCACACATAATCGGCACCTTGATAATTTTTTTGTTGGTTATATCCAGAAGGCGAAAAGAAAGTTACAACTATCTTATATCCTATATAACGCTTACGTGCCTCTTGAATCACCTCACGCCCCTGCTCGAACTCGCCTAGCGATGCGCAATGGAACCAAATAATAGGTGATTTATTATCCTTAAACTCGCGTTTTACTCGTTTAATTAACCCACGCCTACCTGCGTACCACTGAGCAACTTTGCCCCCACCTAGCGACAGGAGCGGCGAAAGAGCAGCTATGATATATATAAATAGGTTATAAAACATCTATACTATTTAGCTAAAATATTAACAATCACCTCACTAAACTGACGACGTAAAATCGAACTATCAAGCACACGAGGGCGGCCATTATCGGCAGCACTACTAATACCCTCAACAAGGGGGATTTGCCCAAGCAGAGGTACATCATAACTATCGGCTAGCTCTGCACAACCTTCTTGGCCAAATATGTAGTATTTATTATCTGGTAGCTCCTCAGGTGTGAACCACGCCATATTCTCGATTATGCCAACAATGGGCACATCTATCTTATCTGAACGGAACATCTCTATTCCTCGCACAACATCTAACTGCGCCACTTTTTGAGGTGTACTAACAATTATTGCCCCATCTATACGTAACTCCGAGAAGATAGCTAAATGAATATCACCTGTTCCAGGAGGTAAATCGATAAGCAGATAGTCTAGGTCGCCCCATAGGGTTTGATGAACAAGCTGCTTTATAGCATTTGTAGCCATAGCTCCACGCCATATAATAGCATCGGTAGGGTTAATAAAGAACCCTAACGACATAATTTTAACACCATAATTTTCGGCAGGGATTATCATCTCGCTCTCGCCAACCGTTTGACCAATAGGCTCGTAATCCTCTAAGTCGAACATTTTAGGTATTGATGGACCATAAACATCGGCATCTAACACACCCACATTAAAACCTAGCTCAGCAAGCGATACAGCTAGGTTAGCTGTTGTGGTAGATTTCCCAACGCCCCCTTTACCTGAAGAGATAGCAATAACCTTTCCTAAACTTTTATTGTTTGAGGTGGCATATAACTCCTCTACGGGTTTAGACTTAGGAGGTAGAGGCTCCTTTACAACTATCGTTACACAATCTTCGTATTGCGGATACGACTCTTCGATTAGCGCAGTGGCAAACCGTTTAAGCTTATTAGCAAAAGGGTCGTTAGCGCGGTGTAGTTGTAGGGTAAAAATCACCCTATCTTCACTTATATTTATCTCTGTCACCATACCTAGCGACACAATATCCTCCCCACTATCGGGGTGTACCAGTGGCTTAAGTAGCTCTAATAGTTCATTATTCGTCATCATTACCTTTCATTAAATCGTTGATTGTAATACTATCTGTGCGAGTTACTGTTTTTACACTATCACGCTGCGAGGTTGTTCTACGCTCTTCACGGCGTGCTTTTGCACCCTTCAGCTCGTTTATCTTAGAGGTAGGGTTACTCTCTTCAACCACCTTAACAAAAGTTGAATTGGTTCGAGCCTTTAGCCACGAAGTAACCCTCTCAATCTCTTTTGTTGTAAGCCTAGTTTTATTTTGAATAATGTAGCATACAAGCAGCGTATCGATAGCCTCGCCCTTATTATCGTACATCACCGATCGGTTTATTGTAGCAAGCAGATCTGTTCTGTCGATAATAGCTCCCATCTCTCGAAGTAGCTCGGCCGATGGTGTAGACATACTCTTTAGTCGATTTATCTCGCCTGTGAGACCCTTAATCTCGTCGTTCTTATTTTTAATCAGCTCCTCGAAGTTAGCTGTAATGTAGCTAGAGGTGATATCGGTATTGTTATCTCCCTGTCTTACAATAAGTTTAGTTCTATTAATTCCGTAATTCTCCATCTGCGTACGTAGAAGCTCGATAGCCTCTTTCGAGATTGGTTTACCATAAAGTATAACCTCGATACTATTCTCCTCGTTACGATTAGCTGTATATATCGATTTGTGGTCGATAACCTTGGCCTCTTTAAAGCTGAATGCTTTACTTATATACCTTGATACATTTTGCTTAAAGATTGTCTCGCGGATTAGGTTATAACCAATGAATACACTCGGAACAATCGTTACAATAATGATTGTTACCATTAGTCGCTTTACCCTACGACCATAAGCAGGATCAACGAAACTCTTTTTCTCGAATCCCATCCAGTTAGTGAACACAAAGGCAGCTAGACCAATAAATACAGCATTAATAATGAACAGATATATTGCCCCAAACACATAGTTATATTGACCCGTTGCTAAACCGAAACCAGCAGTACAAAGAGGAGGCATTAATGCCGTAGCAATAGCAACCCCCGGTATTACGGTGATAGATTTCTCTTGACGTGTCTGCCCTAGAATACCTGCTAAACCTCCGAAAAAGGCAATTAGAACATCCCAAGTTGTGGGTTGAGTACGTGCTAGCAGCTCGCTCTGCTCGGATGGTTGCCATGGGCTTAATGCAAAGTAACAGGTAGAGGCAAGAATAGCTATAATGGTCATAAAACCGAAATTCTTTGCCGAACGCTTAAGCAGCTCAAAGTCGTTTATCCCCAACGAGAAACCCATACCAGTGGTAGGACCCATTAACGGAGAGATAAGCATGGCTCCGATAATAACTGCCGTTGAGTTCATATTCAAACCGATAGAGGCGATGATAGTAGCAAATATCAATACCCATAGATTCGTTCCGCTAATGATAACCGAAGCCTCTACCCTATCGTGAATCTCTAACTCCTCGGCACTATCTGCGTGTAGATTAAACCTGCCCCTTATAAACTCGCGTATGCCTATAAAAAATCTTATCAGTTTCATATTGTTATCGAACTAAATTACCCTATAACTTAGAGAGAAAACGCTCGCGATCAACAATAAATCTATCGTGAGTAGCCTCGCCAATAATAGCCGTTTCGTCCTCTGCAACAATTTTAAAGGTTATCTTTCTGCCCTCTACTGCAACAACCTCAGCTGTTGCCGATACTGTTGAACCTATCTTTGTTGCTTTAATGTGTGTTGAGGCAATTTGAATACCTACACTTGATTCGTTACTTGATAGATGCGATGCTAGGAGCTCCATTGCTGCCCCCTCCATTAAAGCTATCATTGCTGGTGTTGCAAACACCTGCATATCACCCGAACCCATTACCTCTGCACTCTCGGCAACTGTCGATACTATCGACTTACTAAATTTTAATCCAACTTCAACCATTACTCTTTATTTTTAATTTTATTTGCCATTAATTTACCTAAGTTGTTTGCCTCCTCCATCTTATCTGCGTATGGAGTTCCATATATTTCAGCTGGCTCTGATACTAGCTCCCACTTAATATTCTCGGCAAATGTTTTAAGGTTGCGAACACCACCACCATTCCAACTGAATGTCCCGAAAATACCAAGATATCTATTTTTAAGTGCTCTGCGCTCTATTTCGCGTGTTAAATTCTCGATTGCTGGATACATATACGAGTTATACGCAGGCGAACCAATAATTACCCCTTTACATCTCCATATCTCGCTTATCAGATATGATATATGAGTAGTAGAGGCGTCATAAACACGAATATCCTTAATCCCCTCGGCTGCCACAGCACGAGCTATCTCGTCGGCCATCATAGCTGTATTTCCATACATCGAAGCGTAGATAATTACAACTGCATCATCTGCCTCCATTTTACTCCACTTATCGTATAGAGATAGCACCTTATTAACATCACTACGCCAAATAGGCCCGTGAAGTGGACAAATAGTGTTAATTTTAACCCCATCGAGTTTCGAATATACCTTTTGAACAAACGAAGAGTACTTACCAACAATAGTTGCATAGTAACGACGCATCTCCGACTCGTAATACTTATCAAACAGCAACTCGTCGTCAAAAATACCACCATCAAGAGTACCAAATGTACCAAAAGCATCTGCCGAGAAGAGAATCCCCTCGGTTAAACAGTAGCTAGCCATCGCCTCAGGCCAGTGCACCCACGGCATAAATACAAATTGTAGCTTATGGTGCCCCAAATCAAGAACATCCCCCTCTTTCACTTCGTAAAAGTTAGCTATCTCGCCGAAATATGCCTCTAAAATCTTAACCGTCTTAGAGTTACCTACGATTTTACAGTTAGGATAATGCTTAATGATACTCTTAACCTCGCCCGAGTGATCTGGCTCCATATGGTTAATGATAAGGTAATCTAGATCTCTCCCTTGTAGTGTTTCAGTTACTCGCTCTTGAAAATCTTTACCAAAGCCTAGCTTGATAGTGTCTAAAAGAGCTGTCTTTTCATCTTCGATAAGGTACGAGTTATATGCTACCCCATTAGGAATAGGCCAAAGCCCTTCGAATAGATGAGTGGTTCTATCGTTCACACCCATCCAACTAACTCTGTCTGTTATTTTAACGTTTTTAAACATATAATAAAAAATCAGTCACTATATAATAGTGGTATTAATAATATCTTGCGAATCAATTGTTACCTTAAAAGAGCTCCCTCTGGTTATAACACCACTAAAATCTGCCCCAATATTTACAGCAATAATATCCCCGAGTTTCAGAGTAACGAATTGAGATATGTAACTTATTGTATCATCAATAAATTCTTTTCCTATATCCCAATTAAGATTTCCTATACACTCACCATTAACGCTGCAACTAAACAGTGTATCCGAGGTGCTGTTAGGCTCGATAAAGGTGATAGGCAGTAATAACGACCCATCAAAAGTATGAGCTAAATGGCGAGGAGCACCCCCCTCGGCAAGTGTGTTAGATAGCTCACTACTCCACATATCAACAACTACCGATATCTCGCTACGATACCTAGAGGCAAACTCACGCTTGATAGATCGGCCAACCTTCGAAACTTTTACCGCTAACGATATATTATAATTCATCTGCGTACAGAAGAGGGGCATATATTGCCTCGTAAAGTGACGCACAGCAGCTGTTTCACACTTGTTGTATACTTGCGGTGTTGCCCCTTTTTGAGGGATATTTACACAAAAAATCTTCATCTTCCTATATTAAACCCAACGAACTCTCGATTGCTGCAATCTTCGATTCAGCCTCATTCCGTAGTTCGAAATAGTTGCTTCCTTTATCAAATGGTAGTTTTAATCCGTAATAGTACTTTATCTTAGGCTCTGTTCCCGAAGGACGTACAGATATCATAGAACCATCTTCAAGGATATACTGTAACACATTAGAGCTCTCGATATCAATTACTCCACTCTCGCCAGTTAGATTGTTAGTGTATTTACCTACTAAATAATCATACTGCTCGACAACCTTTAACGAGGCTATCTCTTGTGGTGGCTCGTTACGATACCCCTCCATTATAGCCTTAATCTCGTTAGCCCCCGATATACCCTTACGCACAACATTACGTAGAGCATCGTGATAAAATCCATACTCGGTGTATATATCCATTAACATCTCGTATATCGAGCTGCCTCGCCCTTTACACCAAGCCATCATCTCGGCAAATATCGAACAAGCAGTAACAGCGTTTAACACCCTCGTTTTCGGCAATTATAGCTGCAATATACTTAAATCCTGTTAATACATTATAACATTTCATAGAGAACGAATTAACAACACTACGCATCAGCTCCGTTGTAACAATAGTTTTAACAACAAAATCACCCTCTTTAATTGTTCCGCTCTCGCTCATACGTTTAAGTAGGTAGTAAGTTAAAAGAACACAAGTTTGATTTCCGTTTATTAGGAACATCTCGCCATTGTTGTCTTTTACCCCAACAGCTAACCTATCAGCATCTGGATCGGTAGCTAAAAGAAGCTCTGCTCCCTCTTGTTTAGCCTGCTCAAGAGCTAAAGCTAACGTTTTTGGGTCTTCAGGGTTAGGGTGCTCAACCGTTGGGAAATCACCATCAACTATCGCCTGCTCTTCAACTATCGATACATTTGTAAAACCATAATTAGCTAACGCCATAGGGACTAATTTCACCCCCGTACCGTGAATGGGTGTAAATACTATCTTCATATCGCTATACGCCTTAGCTGCGTCAAGAGATAGAGCAACCGACTTAACCTTAGCAAGATATTTATCGTCTATCTGCTTGCCAATCATCTCGATATTAGACTCTCCACCGCTCCATAGCACTTGACTAATAGATTCAATCTTATTAACCTCGGCAATAATATTTGTATCGTGTGGAGCAACAACCTGTGCCCCATCACCCCAATAAGCTTTATAACCATTATACTCTCGTGGGTTATGCGAGGCTGTAACCATCACCCCCGAATGACAACCTAACTCGCGAATAGCAAAACTAAGCTCGGGAGTAGGCCTAAGAGCATCGAAAAGATATACATAACAACCATTTGCTGCAAATATATCGGCAACGGTTTGCGCAAATAGAGTACTGTTATTACGATTATCATAACCTACAACCACCTTCACTTGTTCGCCTGAATAGAGCGATTTTAGATAGTTACATAACCCTTGAGTAGCCATCCCAACAGTGTAACGGTTCATGCGATTAGTACCAACACCCATAACACCACGTAGTCCCCCTGTTCCGAAACTTAAATTTTGATAGAAGGCATCTTCTAGCTCTTGATGGTTACTCTCCATAAGAGCCTTAACACCCTCAACTGTATCTCTATCAAACTCCTCTGTAAGCCACTTTGAGGCTCTCTGCATAATCATATCCGATATAGCCATACTTTAAAATTTTAGTTGTTGTATATGATAAAAATAATCAACTGCGAAGATAGTAATTTTTTTGAAGTTGGCAAAACAAAACAGTATCGATTTTCGTTTACTATTACAATATTTAACTTTTTTCTGTATAATAAAACAAAAAAGAGTTATCTTTGCACACTAGATTTTAAACAAAAACATAAAAATTATGAGATATTCAGCTACAAGAGCACTGAAATTTTTTGCATATATAGTCATTCTTTTTACGGTGATATACGGTGCAATGCTACAATTTGGTTTTTCGGATATTCCGTTAGACAGATTCGACGAATTTATTCTCACACAACGTGGTATGATGATGGTGGCAGCTATTGTTGGTCTCACCATACTATACCCTTTAATTGGGGTTACAACAAAAAGAGTGCGATATATCTCTAACGAAGAGTTAATTGAGGCAATGGCAGATAATGGCTTTAAAGTTGCTAAAGAGAGTGAAAACAAGATGGTATTTACCCCATTAAAATTTATTGATAGGCTTAAATATCGTTTCGACGATGCTATTGAGGTTGATAACAGTGATAGCGAAGTTACAGTACTACACTCTTCACGTAGGGTTATGGTAACTATAATATATAAACTAGGGCGTGAAGTACTATAAATTAAAAGCAGACAATTATGAGAACTAAAGGCAAAAAAATAGCAATTATCGGCGTAGGAGCAGCTCTTGTTCTTATCACTACCGCAGCACTTCAAACTAAAAACGGAGATTTCCGTGCAGGAAGAGCAGTTGAGATTTTCTACAATGTACTCCGCACTATTAATACCGAATATGTAGACCCTGTTGATAATGATAAACTACTACGAAAAGCAACCGACGAGATGTTATCAACACTTGATCCATACACCATTTATCTTGATGAAGAGGATATGGAAGGGTTTCGTTTGGCTACCACTGGAAAATATGGCGGGGTAGGCTCGTTAGTAAAACCAAGCAAAGGGGGCAAGGGATACCCAACAATCTCGAATACATACAGTGGATTTCCAATGGATAAAGCAGGGGTTACACCAGGTGATACACTAATCTCGATTGATGGTGTAGATGTAAAGGGTTTAGAGCTATCTAAAGTTACCGATATGATGAAAGGTAATCCAGGTACGACTGTCGAAATGACCTTCCACAAGCTACGTGGAGGCACTAAAGTAACATACCCTATTAAGCGTGAGATTATACATATTACTCCTGTGGAGTATTACGGCCTATTAGATGGAGGTGTTGGATATATAACATTTAACAACTTCTCTAATGGGGGAGCACAAAAGGTACGTGAAGCATTCGAGGCTCTTAGGGCAACAGGTAAACTTAACTCTCTAATTTTAGATCTCAGAGGTAATGGAGGGGGGCTTGTAAGTGAAGCTGTTAGTATAGTTAGTATGTTTGTTCCGAAAGGCAGCTTAGTAGTATCTATGCGTGGTCGTGACCCTAAAGATAATAGAGAGTATCGCACAACCACCAAACCTATCGATACCGAAATTCCTGTTGCTGTAATGATTGATCGTTCATCTGCCTCGGCAAGCGAGATTGTAGCTGGCGCATTCCAAGATATGGATAGGGGTTATATTGTGGGTTCACGTAGCTTCGGCAAGGGATTAGTTCAAGTTCCTCGCCCTGTTGGCTATAACACCTACGTAAAGGTAACAGTATCTAAATACTACACCCCTAGCGGTAGATGTATTCAGGCACTAGACTACACCCACCGTAACGACGATGGTAGTGTGGAGCATATCCCAGACTCGCTAATTTCTGAATTTAAGAGCACAGGAGGCCGTACCCTATATGATGGTGGAGGTATTATGCCCGACTCTGTTATAAAGGCCGATTATCTATCGCTATTCACTGCTAGTATAGCAGCTAGGGGCTATATTGATGATTTTGCTACGCTTTACTATAAGCGCAATACTAAAGCTGCCTCTATCGAGAAATTCAAGCTTACAGATAAGGATTACCGCGACTTTATTAAGTTCCTAGAGGGCAAAGAGATTGAGTTCGAAAGTAAGAGCGAGGAGATTGTGCAAGAGCTTCGTAAGACAGCCGAACGAGAGCGCAGCCTTGACGGTATTAGCACCGAGCTAGATATTATTGAGAAAACATTAAAGGCACGCGACAGGGGCAAAGCATTTGCAGACCCTCAAAACAAGAAAGACTTGATATCAATGCTAGAGATGGAGATAATGGCTAAATACTACTTCAGTAAAGGAAGAGCCCAACGCCTAGCAATCACCGACCCAGATATCAAGATAGCACAAGATGTTCTACAAAACAAGAAGCACTATAACTATGTATTAAAACATAAATCGCCTGCTAAGAACTAAACTAGGCAAATCAGGGGCGAGATAGAGGCGAGTAAAGAGCTGAGTTTATTATTATAACTCTACTCTTTGCTCGCTCTTTTTTTACATAAAATTTCACCTCTTTGTGGATATATCATCAAATATTAGTGTCCGATAAAAAAATCAAAAAATAGTATAACTTACAAAACAGTAGGCTTTTACGAACAATTTTGAAATAGGGGGCTTGGAAAATTATTTTTATTGATTTTTTAACACCCTGTATTTGCGGTCTACCCAAAATCGGATTTAGGTGTGTTTTAGGGTAGCTATGGCGTGCATAAATTCGATCGCAATTTCCCCGGACAATAATAATTATCAAACAGAAATTATTCATAAAAAGTCGCTAACGTTAAGATTAAAAAATCTTAAATTTATTTTTGAATATATTTTGATAGTCGGATAATTTTTACTACTTTTGCAGGGTAATTAGAACCAAAAAATATGATTATTCGGAAGGCAGAATTTATATGTAGTAGTCAGTTTGTCTCACAATGTCCAACGGGGGATAGGCTTGAGTATGCCTTCATTGGACGTTCGAATGTGGGCAAGAGCTCGTTTATCAATAAACTAACAAATCACGGCTCTTTGGCTAAAGTATCAGGCACTCCTGGTAAAACACAGCTAATCAACCATTTTTTAATAAACGACGAGTGGTATCTTGTCGATTTACCTGGGTACGGTTATGCTCGTGTTGGAGATAGTAAGCGTGAGAAGTTCTCAAAAATTATCAAAAGCTATATGCTCGATCGCCAAGAGCTAACACTTGTATTTGTGTTGGTTGATTCGCGACACGCTCCACAGCAGAAGGATATGGAGTTTATCCGTTTTTTAGCTACTAATGGGGTTCCATTAGCTATTATCTTCACAAAGGCAGATAAATTATCGGCTACACAATTAAAACAAAATATAGACAACTACTTGGCAATCCTTAGCCAAGAGTGGGAGGAGTTACCTCGCCACTTTGTCACCTCTTCTCACAAAGATATAGGGCGACAAGATGTTCTTGACTTTATTGGAGAGTTGAATAAAACCTTAAAACAGAAATAGATTAATTATAGCACTTTATTATTATGCACAAACTTAAATTTTTCACGGGAAGAGGCTCGAAATACATTGCCGAAAAGATAGCTAATATCTACGGTATCGAGCTAGGAGACTCTTCGGTATTAGAGTTTAGCGATGGCGAATTTGAACCATCATTTAATGAGAGTATCCGTGGCTGTACGGTATTTATTATCCAATCAACATTTCCACCTACGGATAATCTATTCGAGCTACTTCTAATGGCCGACGCTGCTGTTAGGGCATCTGCTCATAAGGTGATAGCTGTAATGCCTTACTTCGGTTGGGCTCGCCAAGATAGAAAGGATAAACCTAGAGTATCAATAGGTGCTAAGTTAGTGGCAAATATGTTACAAGCAGCAGGTGTTCACCGTGTTGTGACTATGGATTTACACGCAGATCAAATTCAAGGGTTCTTCGATATTCCTGTTGATCATCTATATGCTAGCGGCATATTTGTTCCATATCTACGTAATTTAAAGTTAGAAAATATGGTTATTGCTGCCCCTGATATGGGAGGAGCAAAAAGAGCAAATGCTTATAGCAAATATCTTGACGTTCCGATGGTTGTATGCCACAAGCAGCGTGAGAAGGCCAATGTAATCGGCTCGATGACTGTTATTGGTGATGTTAAAGATAAAGATGTGATAATACTTGATGATATGGTTGATACCGCAGGTACTTTATGTGCTGCGGCAGATAGGATTATGGAGATGGGGGCAAGCTCAGTTCGTGCTGTTGTTACTCACCCTCTACTATCTGGCCCTGCCTACGAGCGTATAGCGGCATCTAAGCTCACACATCTTATAACTACCGACACTATTCCACTTAGGGAGGATGCTGATTGTTCGAAGATTGTGGCTCTTAGTTGTGCCGACCTATTTGCTGATGTTATCAAAAGGGTGTATGAGTATAATGAGATAAGTTCGAAATTTATTTTCTAATACTTAAAATAAAGGGTTATTATTGGCGTGGCACTATCAATAAATAAGATAAGCAGCGATAAGAGATACCGTGTAATAGTAAGCGGTGGGGGTACTGGAGGGCACTTCTACCCTGCCGTTGCCATTGCCGAGGGTTTAAAAAAGGTCTATGGCGAACAGATAGAGATACTATTTGTGGGGGCTAACGGCAAAATGGAGATGGATAAGATTCCTGCTATGGGCTGGCCTATTATTGGTCTTAATATTGCAGGTCTACAACGTCGCCTATCTTTAAAGAATCTTACTCTACCCTTTAAGGTTATTGGTAGCTACATAGATTCTCGAAGAATTGTTAAGCGATTCAAGCCGCAGGTAGCGATAGGGTCGGGGGGGTATGTTACTCTCCCAATTATCGATACAGCTGCTAGATTTGGTGCTAAAACAATGATATGGGAGGGAAACTCCTATATGGGTATGGCAAATAGAAGATTAGCTAAGAGGGCTCATCGAATATTTGCTCCTCACTCGAAAATGGAGGGTATTACTACCGATAGCAGAGTAATAGTTGCTGGTGTGCCTCTCCGTGGTGCTATCACTATAAATAGCGATATGCGTCAAGAGGGCTACTCGCACTTTGGCATTAACTGCCAGCAACCTACCATACTAATAACAGGAGGGAGCCTTGGTACTATGATATTCAATAGTGCGGTAATGGGGTCGCTCGAGGAGCTATCTAATAGCAAAATAAATGTTATATGGCAGTGTGGTGGGGCTCATTATGATAGGGTTAAGGGCGATATTAACACCCCCCTAGGCGATAATATTAAGCTACTTCCTTTTATCGACCGAATGGATTTAGCATATAATGTTGCCGATGTTGTAATATCACGAGCAGGTGCCTCGTCGCTTGCCGAACTTGCTTTAACCTCTAGTGCGGCGATTGTTGTACCCTCATCACGAGTGCCCGACAATCACCAAGAGAAGAATGCTACGGTGTATGCCAACGGCAACGCATTAGTTATGATTCTCGATAATGAAGCACCAGAAAAGTTAATTCCTACGGCTATCGAGTTGATTAATTCGCCCGAGCGTAGAGAGTTATTAAAACAGAATATCAAGAGTTTTGCTATTGCAAATTCGGTTGATATAGTTGTGAACGAAGTAATAAAAGTATTTGAAGAGAAGATGAGATAAAACCGATTGTATTATGATTAAGAGGGTCTACTTTATTGGGATTGGTGGTATTGGAATGAGTGCTATCGCCCGTTTTTTTATCAATGAGGGTGCCATAGTTGGCGGCTACGACAGAACAGCCACACCTATAACATCGCAATTGATAGATGCGGGTGCATTGTTATGCTTCACCGATAGCGTTGAGGCTATACCGCAACCCTTTATTGAAGATACGAGTACCCTAGTAATTTATACACCTGCAATCCCATCTAATCACCCACAACTGCGATATTTTATCGAGCGTGGCACAACCGTAGTTAAACGATCTCAGGCGTTGGGCGAGCTTACTAAAGGTAAATTTGTTATGGCCGTAGCCGGAACGCACGGTAAAAGTTCAACCTCAACACTTGTTGCTTACCTTAACCATAAAGCAAGCAACAATGGGGGAGGAAGTGCCTTTTTAGGTGCAATATCTAAAAACTTCGATTCAAACTTGGTTCTAGGAGCAGGAGCAAGGGTAACAGTAGAGGCCGACGAGTTTGATCGTTCGTTTTTACAGTTGCAGCCCGCTATTGCACTTATCACCTCGGTTGATGCCGACCATTTAGATATCTATGGCACACACGATGAGCTACTTAAAAGTTTCTCCCTTTTTATCGAGCGTATCAGGCCACAAGGCGTTGCTATTCTGCGCTATGGTATTAAATTAAACATCACTAGAGAAGATATTAAGTTGTATAGCTATTCGCTAAACGAATGCGAAGCTGATTTTTATGCAAAAAACATAACTTGTAACAGTGATGGGATATACACATTCGATATTGTATGCCCTGATAGGGTTATTAGGCAGTGCCGTTTGGGTATTGCTGGACGTATCAATGTGGAGAATGCAGTAGGGGCAGTGGCAATGATGTGGTGCGCAGGATTTAATGAGGAGGCATTAATTAATGCTCTATCATCGTTCAGGGGGCTAAAGCGTAGGTTCGATGTTAGGATATCTACACCTGAGTTGGTATATATCGACGACTATGCTCATCACCCATCCGAACTTAATGCTACTATCCAATCTATTAGGGAGATATACCCCAAAAAGAGGATAACAGCACTTTTCCAACCTCACCTATATAGCCGCACACGTGATTTTGCAGATGGTTTTGCTGAGGCACTATCTAAAGTTGATAGTGTTACGCTACTACCTATCTACCCTGCGCGTGAAGAGCCAATAGAGGGGGTGTCATCTGAAATTATTTTTGATAAAATAACATTAGATGACAAAAAAATTATATCGAAAGATAAAATTATAGAGCATTTAAAAGGTGAAAATCCAGAAATTTTGATTACCTTTGGTGCTGGAGATATTGATACACTATGCGACCCTATCGAAGAGATGTTTAGAGAGAGGGTCTAGCGGTGTTTTATGTAGTGAACAATGAGTAATATAACGGTTTTATGGGTTTAAATAAGTATTCAGCTCTTCTTTTGCAGCTCTTTGCACTACTTCTCTTTATTGCGATTTTTATACTAGTAAATAGTAACTATCGCAACATTAAAGAGAGTGCTGTGGTTAAGGAGGTGAGGTTAGATATTGCTGATTCGTTAAACCTCTCGTTTGCTACTCGTGAATATATTGATACCCTGCTGAATGATTTGATTGAATCGTCGATTGGTATGAAAATCGAATCGGCACCTGTACATGAAATTGAACAGTTACTCAAAGGGGATAAATATATTAATAGTGCAAATGCTTATGTTGTACTATCTGGTGTAATTAATGTAGCGATTGAGCAATTTAAACCTCTTGTGAGGATAATAAGTAGCGATGGTCGTTCGTTTTATGCAGATAGTAGAGGGAGGGTTGTTCCTCAGAAATTAACCTCCTATATCGATCTGCCTATTGTTACACTTGAGAGCGATATAATCACTTTCGATAATAGCGACGAAGCCCTAGCAACAGATAAGGGGCTAAAAGAGGCGGAAATAATGAGACGTATAGTTGAGTTTGCCACTTATTTAAAGGGCGAGGATACATACGATGAGCTATTTACTCAGATAAACATAAGCGAAAAGGGAGAGGTGGAACTATTCCCTCGTATTGGTAGCCACTATGTGGTATTCAGTACGTTAGACTCGCTAGGTAGCCACAAGAGGCTACTAGCTAAATTGGATAAATTCTATAAGAGCCAAAGCTCGAAGGGTGTATGGAGCGATTATAGTATTGTAAATCTCAAATTTGATGGTCAAGTTGTATGTACCAGGCAAAAAAAGAGATAGTTAAAAAAAGAAAATAATAAGAGTATAGTATTATGAAACGAAGCATAAATTTATAATAATTAGTCGTCCCTTAAAAAGGTCAATTAATTAATTCACCCATAGGTGATTATTATAAATTTGTGTCTGAGTTACATACGACAACTGAGAAACAAATTATAAACGTATGAAAAATTCTAAAGGAATATACAGTGTTGCCTTAGATATTGGAGCATCTAAGGTGTCGATACTTATAGGCGAGAAAGAGATTGGTGGACGAGTTCGTATTATATCGGGCACAAGTGTTCCACTTAAAGATAGTGCAATCAAACGTGGAGAGATAGAGAACTCTCTTGATGTTACTAAAGCAATAAACACACTGCTTGAGACTATTAAGCGCGAAGATAATATCGAGATTCAAAGTGCAGTAGTGGCAATTTCGGGTCTTACTACTACTATCGATAGTGTGCACGAGAGTGTAGAGGTAGAGTATCCAGACGAGATATCGTATGATGATGTAGATGCACTATATGATAAGCTTGGTTATATCGATCCCAAACCAGGACACTCTATTGTTGACACATTAACCCACTCGTACCGCATAGATGAAAAGAGCGATATCCTTGACCCTGTTGGTACAGCTGGAAATGTACTACACGGCGAGTTTAGTGTAATTTTCGGAAACGAAGGGCGCCTAGCTGCTCTCCGTCGTGCCATCACTCGCTCGAATATCGAGATAGAGGCAATGGTTCCTATCGCTATCGCATCGGCTGAGGCAGTCCTTACCGAAGACGATAAGGAGCTAGGTGTGTGTGTGGTTGATTTAGGAGCCACAACTATCGAAATTGCTATTTATCACAACAATAAGTTACGTCATATCTACTCGTTACCATTCGGTATGTCGCTGTTAAATAATGATATCAACTCGTGGGGCGTCTTTTCTCGTGTGGTCGAGAACTTAAAGGTTCAGCACGGTGAGGCAATATCGAACTACGCCTCGGATTGTGTGATGATTGAGATTCCAGGCGTTGGAGGGCGTAACCGCGAAATTCCTCTACGTACACTAGCGAAGATTATCGAGTCTCGTATGTCGGAGATTATCCGTCTTGTTAAAGATGTGATAGATGATGCTGGATATCTGGGCAGGATTAGCGAAGGTATTGTTCTTACTGGAGGTGGTGCAAAACTAAAAAATGTTGATCGATTATTCAAACAGATGACCGCCATTGAGACACGCATTGGCACTCCTAGTATATATGTTAATGGTATAGACAACGAAATAATGCACGACCCTCGTTATGCCACTCTTATAGGTGTACTGCTTAAGTCGTTTGCAATCGAGCGTTATGGAGTTCACTATATTGGTTCGCACCGAGCAGGCCAAACCTACCCATTTAACGACTACGACGACCATGATGGGAATGATAACTCGCACGACTCTAATCGTGGTGGCTGGGTTTCAAATATTTTCCGTGGAAAGGGCGACTCGGCTAGAGCACGTCAAGAGGAGCTCCCATTCGATGATTACACTAGAGAGGCCGAAGAGCAGATGCGAAAAGATAAAAGCAACAAAAAAGGCATATTCATTAAAGTTATGGACACAATAATACAGGAGGAAGATTAATGGGAAGTATAGAGTTATCAAATTATATACCGAAAGAGCATAAGCGCATCTCGAACATATCAGTTATTGGTGTAGGTGGAGGTGGTAGCAATGCCGTTGATTATATGTATCAGCAAGGTAGTAGAGATGTGGAGTTTATTATCTGTAACACCGACCTTCAAGCTCTAAATATGAAGAGTGTTCCTCTAAAAATTATGATTGGTGATGGTCTAGGGGCAGGAGCTGACCCTAGCAGAGCTAAAGAGTATGCTGATAGGGATAGCGAAAGGATTAGGGCTGCTTTTATCGAACAAGACACTAAAATGGTATTTATCACCGCTGGTATGGGTGGGGGTACAGGAACAGGAGCTGCCCCAGTAATCGCTCGTATAGCACGTGAGATGGGTATCTTAGCTGTTGGTATCGTAACTATGCCATTAAAGGCTGAAGGACGCCCTCGAATGGAGCGTGCTAAGGCTGGCTTGTTAGAGCTTAAAGAGAACCTAGATGCTATATTAATCATAGATAACACTATGGTTCTTAGGATTTACAATAATCTAAAGTGGAACGAGGCATTTGCTAAGGCAGACGAGATACTTGCTATCGGTGCTCAATCACTAGCCGAGATACTTCTAAAGGATGATTATCATTGGAACGTCGACTTTAATGATGTGTTTAAAACAATGAGCAATGCAGGGTTCTTCTTAATGGGTACAGCAGTAGTTAAGAGCGATAATGAGAATCTAGTAGACGAACTGATAAGTTCAACTCTTCAATCGCCTCTGTTTATGCAGAATGATATTGTTGGTGCTCAAAATATCCTTATCTCGCTAACAAATGGGGTAGATGGACTATCGGCCGCTGCTTTCGAGGAGATTATCGAGCGTATTCAAAATATGACCGATGATACTGCCGAGGTGATTGCCGCTATTGGCGAGGATGATAAGCTTGCTCCTGATGAGGTTAAATTAACTATCGTAGCTGCTGGGTTTGATTCAAGAAAGGCCCTACAAGCATTTAATATTGATGTAAGTAAAATGGAAGAGAGGGTATTCATCTCTTCTGGAGTTAAGACATTCAATCCTACTATACGAATGGATGATGATGCTTTAACATTCTTCGAGAGCGAGCCTGCATATAAACGTAATGGACGTGAGGTGTTCCAAAAAATTGAGCCTCACAAAAAACGTATGGTTAAAATCGAAGAGATAGATAATCTATAAACCTAAGTTTTGGATGGATACATTTATTGTTATACTTATTATCACCGCAGTTTCGGTTGGTTTAATGATGCTTGGTTTATCAATAACACAGATACGCAAAGGTAGACCAATACAGGGAGATGTGGGTAGTAATGATGATATGAAACGTTTGGGGCTAGAGTGCACCGCTCAGCAATTTAGGCGCGAAGAGCGTGGCTCTACCTCAACAGAATGTGAAACGAAAGGGTGCACAAGTTGCAAAAGTTGTTAAGAATTATTCGCATATCTCTAGTTTAAGAAGGCTTTTCCCATAAGCACGTCATCTGCGGCACATTCTCTTACTCGCAATC
>CAYJHM010000006.1:0-27180 GCA_964369935.1 uncultured Rikenellaceae bacterium | reverse complement strand
CTAATATGAATAATAAAATATTAGTTCGTGATTCACTAAAAATTTAGCTATACAATAAAAATCTAATGAATAGATTTTAAAGATGTTGAGGAAGATGTTATATAAGAAGAATTTAAGAAGACTATTTGTGATAATAATTACGGGGGTAATTGCAGCAGTAACAACTAGCTGTCACAATCAAGAAATAGAAGCAGAGGGGACACGAAGTTCATCAAATGAGATTGGGCTAAGTTCAGTTGTGGAGACAGAGCAGACTAAGGGCGGGATTATTACATCTGATAATATCTCCTCTCTTGGCATATTTGCCTATACATCAGATAATAGCTCTATAGCAAGCGGTTATACAGGTTATTCGCGGGCTAAGATGCATAATGCGCACTACTCGAATATTAATGTTCGAGGAGGCATATTCGAAATGGTTGAGCCACAACCAGATGGCAGTACTTGTGACAATATATGGAGCGAGGATTATCACCATTTCTATGGTTATGCGCCATTTGGTATTGCGGAAATAAGTTTTGTGAACCGTGACGATACAACTATTGCTGCTAGCCATACAGACAATGCTCCTCCTGCTTTAAAGTATTGGGTAACAAGCAATAATCCTGCCGAACATAACGACCTGCTCTATGCAACAGCTGTAAATTGTTTACAACCAATTAGCGCTACTGGAAGCATCAATTTAACTTATAACCATGCACTTAGTAAAATTAGTTTCTCTGCTCAACATCATAGCTCGCTCTCTGATGTGAATAAAGAGAAACCTATAACTGTAACTAGTGTTGATATGATTAATATTGCACAGAGTGGTGTTCTAAAATTCCAAAACGAATTTAATACCTCCTCACCTAAAGCTGTATGGAGCGAAGTGGGTGATAATGAGGGTTACTCTTTCGATGTACCTGCTAGTGCACAAAATATTATCTACAATAGCACTAATCCTCAGCCTCAATTACTATTTGGAGGCGATGAAGATAGTTCTAATCCACTATTTCTGTTACCTCAGTCACACGACGGTAAGTCAAGCTTTTTAGCTATCGAATATACATTTGATGGTAAAGATGTACGTAAAGTTTTAGCTATTCCTGCTACTAATTGGGGAATGGGGCAATCATATCACTATATCCTAAACATTAACCCAGAAAAAGACTTGATAGAGATTACTGCACAGGTTATAGATTGGCGAAATAGCTACGATATAGTTTCAGAGGTTACTTATACCTACTTATATCTTGAAAAAGATACTTACACACTCAACTACGAGGAGGGTAAACCAAGGGAGTTAACTATAAACTTCTCGACCAATGCTACGGATGTATCTATCGAACATCTTATTAAGGATTACACACCTAGCTCTACTGTAATTAATTTAGATGTAGCAAATCAAGCCATTAATTGTACTTTTTATCCAAGCGATACATACAAAACCGACTCGATAAGAATCACAGCAGGTATTGTATCAACTAAGATTGCAATAAATTTTGCGCTTGTAGAGGTGGTCGATTTCACTGACAATATAGAGGTGGCAGAGATACTGGGTATAAGCCAGGATCCAGCACCTGCATTAGTAACATCGAACTGCTACATAATAGACCCTACCAGAACTGCAACAACAGAGTATTATATTCCGATTTACGAACAGATACATAGGTTTCATGGGTGGACGCACAATAGTAATGTAGGAACAATGCCTTCTGATTTTGATATAGACAATTGGGGAGTAGCCACATATGCCTATGATAATGTAGCAACAGTTAATCGTGTGACATACGAAAAAATTGCCGACAGAAATGGCTATCCTGCTATCAAAGTAACTATTCCTGCCAATTACGGAAACCCTGGTAATATTATTGTGGCTGTCACCGACGAGCGTGAAAGTACTAATAAAGGGAAAATATTATGGTGTTGGCATATATGGCTTACCGACTATAATCCATACGAAATATTAAAGAGTGGTACAGCAGTAACTAATAGCCGTAAATATAACAGCACAGGTTCTGTTTATCGCTTCATGTCGTACGATTATAGTTGTCACCTTGATCGCAATATTGGAGCATACGCTTTAGAGCCAATAGGACAAGGTGGATTAGGCGGCAGAGGTTGGTTATCTTATCAATATGGCAGGCCAATGCCAATATTTGGGCATCAGGCACGTATGGCCGATGGTTCGAGCTATCAGACCGATAAACTTGATGTTACAAACGCACAGGTTACACTATTACACTCGATAGCTAACCCAAAAACAGTTTACTACAACACTACTGGAGGAAACTGGTGCTCGGCAACAGATGTTGAAGGGCAAGTTTGGAATGATCCCGACGAATTGATGCAAGGGAGCGTTACTGATAAGGTATATAAAAAATCTATCTTCGACCCATCCCCTTTAGGGTGGATGATACCCCCACTGTTAGAGTATTCAACTGCTGGTTGGAGTATTAAAGCTGGAACAAACGGTCATACTTACCTAACTAGTTCGAAAAATGAGTTTCACTCAACGGTGAATATCGACCCTAGCACCGGTTTTGCTAATATAGTGGTACTTGACCATACACTTATGTGGACAAATACCGATGTACCATCAGGTTCAACTATACCAGACGAAAATACACCACCAACAACATCAGTTCCTAACCCTACTATTACTACTACTGTAAATAGGGCAGCAGGTTTGCGGTTCGATAATTATGTTACAACACCCAATGTAAGTCATAAGTATGATGCTAACCACACTCTTGGGGCAAGTATCAGGCCTATATTTCAATTCCAAATGAGTGGGTCGTTTTAACAAGAGTTAGTTATATATGAATAGAAAGAAAATTATGAAGTTATTTGCTAAAATATTAATATTTGCATTTGTTGTTATTGGTTGTGCTAGAGAGCACATTCCTTTCGAGGTTGATAGCTCGCTTGTTCGCATAGGGATTAACTTTAGCCCTAACTTTGCCAACCAGACAACAAACTTAACACGTACTGGTGGTAATCAAATTGCAACAGATTTAGAATTAGAGATGAAAAATACTACACTTTTCGTCTTTTCGCACCCTAATTATGATGCAAGTAACAGTTCTGGATATGTTACACCCACGCCAGATGGTAAACTGCTCACATATGCAACACTTACCCAACACACAACAGGCAATATACCTGCGGGTGTAATAGACGAGTATGTGTGCTATGTGTCAGAGATTAAGGCTCCTGTTGTAGCTATAGGTATAGCAAACCTACCGCAAGATGTTTTAAACTCGATGCTACAACGCATTGATGATGGCGAACATATAACATATAGTCAATTTGTTTCAGAGTCTGTACTTGAAATAGCAGCTACTGAAGGCAATGTAACAGTAGATGCCAACAATGTTATTTTGAAGAATGGAAGCGATGGAATTTTACCCCTATCAGTTGATCCGATAGAGCTACCAGAACTTACACAGGCAACCATAGATTATGCAGACACGCACAAACCAGAAGCTTCGAACTCAACTTTTGCGTATGCTCGTATCGACGTGTTGCTTGACACTCAAAATTCAACACTTATCGACGAGGTAGCTCTTAAATCAGCGTGGTTATGTAATATACCTATCGTACCTAACTATACAGGGGTAGTGGATTTAATCACCTATCTCGATTATGGTGCTGAGGTAACAACTGAAACAAATCGTAACACCGAAGAGCAGCCGAACGCCGAAGGTAGCAACGATATTATTCAGGGGCTATATATGTACCCTAACACTATCGTTGAGAACGTGTCGGATGAGAATAAGGTATACGTTATAGTAAAAGCACAAACCTCTGAATCGATTGGTGATGAATATTATAAAATCGAGATTCGTTACGACAAAGATAATGCAACTTCAT
Source organism: uncultured Rikenellaceae bacterium (assembly GCA_964369935.1). GTDB lineage: Bacteria > Bacteroidota > Bacteroidia > Bacteroidales > Rikenellaceae > JADFUS01. Next base: position 23,325 of record CAYJHM010000006.1, on the reverse strand, counting down.
ACTCAATTGAACGTAACACCAGATATAGACTATTAATAAAGGATTTCGAGGGTAACGGTTATGCTAGTTTTGATGAGGCATTAATATCACCTCCATCGAATGTAAAGTTCGAAATAGAGATTGATAGCTCTACTGGTAACGACTTTCTAGTTACAAATGGAACTAGCTATATGGCTCTTAGTAATACTATAGTAGATGTATTTGGTAGTGGCGAACAGCTATATGGGCGCAATCTAACAGCCTTTACTGTATTCTATAAGGAGAATAGCAGTGTAGAGGCAACAGCAGGGGCTAGTAAGTTACCTATTAACCTTACTAAGAGCATCTCGACCATTAGTCAAGGTCTACACCTACCCGACTCGTTGGAATTTAAGAACAACTTCACGCAGGATACTATATTTCCGATAAGATTTCGTGTTGATAGTTCATTCTCGGGTTATGGCGAAATTATTGTACGTGTTGGTAATCTAGTGGGTAAGGTTAAGATAAACTTAATTGAACTAGAACCTCAACAAACAACAATAGACCGGTACACAACGCCAGGTTACACATACGCATATCTAGAGGTTGAGGGATTGCAACCTGCCGATATTGCCACTTGGATAAGATTTGGTAACACCTCCGACATTGAATATGCTGCACAAGATGGTCAAGGGATACCAATCTCGTTACCATTATTAACAACGGGTTATCGTGATAACTTTATTTGCCCCGCCATTATATACAACGAAAATGGCGAGAGTGCACGCACGTATATACTGCAGGAGAACCTCGAGATAATAGACTTTACCGATAGAGAGGTTGTAAATAGCTATATTGGGGGGTCGTACAACATTGCAGGCAAAGAGAAGGCTGATCTTACACTATCAAATTGCTATATACTTAACCCTAATCCTAATCAGGCACGCAAATATTATATACCTATAACTAAGCGTATTACTGATATTTGGCAGGGCTACACCACATCTGAGGAGAAAACCAAATATCGAAACCGAACGGTAAAGTTATTTGATGAAAGCAACAACTTTACCCTACCTAAGGGGTGGAAAGTAAAGGTGTTGTGGTGGGATTCGCAACGTATTTATGATGGAAATTTAGAATTTGTGCGTGACAGCACTGATTACGACAATAATAGTATATCAGTAATTATTCCTGCTAGAATGGAGAATTATGGTGTGGTATCAGTAGCTGTTACCGATGGCTCGGGTAGCGAAGAGCTTGTTGGTGGCAGAGGAGATGGAGGTACTGAGGATGTAATACTATGGAGCTGGACATTCTGGATAACCGACTACGACCCTACCTCTATTGCTAGGGTATCTTCGCCTACAAATGGAGCAGGAAGTTACACTGCTGGAGGTGCATACACACCATCTGGAACTATGACATACACTGATGCTGTACACCGTTATAGCAATGGAACCTGGGTAAATAGTACTGCGAGTAATTATAATAATGGCACCTACGGTGTAAATAGTACTGGATATAATGCACGACGTTTTATTATGGACCGTAACTTTGGTGCATTTGCTAACACCTATACAGGCCACGGAACTATATATAACTCTACTTTTATTAAAGTAATATCACCACCTGTGTCGGGAATTTGCTCTGTTCAGCACGGAAATCCTCGCCCTATTCCAGGAGCTGGAACGCTTGATTCTAAGGGTAGAGCGATAGATTTCATAGAGAAGGATGATGGTTATAAAACAGTTGTAGAACTTGCGCAGTACCCTTATCACTTTTGTAATGGGGTTCCTAAATTCTCTAGCTGGCAACAACCTTTTGTAGCAGATGACACGGATAATATTTGGGCTAGAAGCGGTGATACTAATTATCTTTATTGCTACAATATATGGGCAGACAAAGATTTACGCACTGATGAAGATTTGCTAGCTAGGGTTAAAAAATCAATCTTCGACCCATCACCCTTGGGCTGGATGGTTAGTAGTAAAAATACATTCTATAATTTTACTACTGCTAATACCCCATACAACAATACTACAACACCAGAAGCTTCTACTGGCTCGGTTTATAATAACTTTGCAAATTTATTTTATATTCCATATAGAAGTTCGGGCACGGGGCAATATGTATTGGCTAAATCAGACATATTTGTTGATTTATATATTAGAAGCAATGAGTCGCTAGCTACAGCGTATTCAGAAAGCCCGACTGGAGCTGAAGGGTTTAGGGATGATATATCATTTAATATTTATGCAGTAGGTGGTGGTACCTCTACAGCATCGTACCGCGTGTATGCAGCATCGGGTACAGGTAAAGCATCAGGCCTAGCTATACGACCTGTTACAGAGGCTGAGTATTAAAATTTTTGCGAAATATTGCAATAATGATAAAAAATAATTATATTTGTGGAATTTATAACTAAAACACAAATATATGAGAAGAGCACTATTTACGCTACTATTTATAGGTTTACTATTTAGTGGTTATGGTCAAGAGAGAAAATTAAATGGTTTCGAGTATGGTAATGCGTCATCGCCTGATGGCAGCGAATGGCAATCACCCGAGCGGTTATCATATAATAAAGAGTATCCTAGAGCTTGGTTCTTTTCGTTTGCAGATAGAGAGAGTGCACGTATGGTGCTACCCGAGAGTAGCACCTACTGGCAATCGTTAGATGGGGATTGGAAATTTAACTGGTCGCCCGACCCTGATAGTCGCCCTAAAGAGTTTTACAATGCAGAGTACGACTGCACCCAATGGGATAATATAGCAGTACCATCGAATTGGAATATTGCTGGTATTCAGAAAGATGGATCGCTAAAGTATGGTCTGCCTATATATGTTAATCAACAACTAATATTTAAACACTCCGTAGCGGTAGATGATTGGAAGGGAGGCGTTATGCGCACTCCAAACAAAGATTGGACAACCTACAAGCATCGTAACGAGGTGGGTTCGTATCGTCGTAGTTTCACTATCCCCCAGCAGTGGGATAAGCGTGAGGTATTTATCTCGTTTGATGGGGTGGATTCGTTCTTCTACCTGTGGATTAATGGGCACTATGTGGGATTTTCGAAAAATTCGCGTAACGCAGCACGATTCAACATTACACCATACCTTAATAGTGGAGGCGAGAATATTGTAGCTGTCGAGGTTTATCGTAACAGTGATGGATCGTTCCTAGAGACACAAGATATGTTCCGTTTACCTGGAATTTTTCGCTCTGTTGCTCTTGTATCAACACCCTCAACTCACATAAATGATATCGAGGTGACTACCGATTTAGATAACAACTACAAAAATGCTACACTTAACATAAAAACCGAGATTCGTAATCTATCTAAGCGCGAGGCTAAACGCTACTCAATCAACTATTATTTATATAAGAACGAATTATACTCCGACAACAACGAAATAGTGGAGATAGATGCCCCAGAGGTTGAACTTGATGGTATAAAAGGGGGAAGTTCTACTATTAATCTAACGGCATTAAATGTAACTTCTCCCGAATTATGGTCGGCCGAAAAACCTAATCGCTATACCCTTGTTGCCGAGCTACGTGACCGTAGAGGGCGACTTGTTGAGGCTATCTCAACATATATAGGATTCCGAGAGGTAGAGATAAAGGATACTAAAGCAGAAGATGACGAGTTTAATTTAGCAGGAAGATATTTTTATGTTAATGGTAAGCCTATAAAGCTAAAAGGGGTAAACAGACACGAAACTCACCCCGAGCGTGGGCATGCTATAACACGTGAAGATATGGAGCGTGAAATAATGTTAATGAAACAGGGAAATATCAACCACGTACGTAATGCACACTACCCCGATTCGCCTTATTGGTACTACCTATGCGATAAATATGGAATCTATCTCGAAGATGAGGCAAATATCGAATCACACCAATACTTCTATGGCGAAGCGTCACTTTCGCACCCAAGAGAGTGGGAGGCTGCACACGTTGCTAGGGTTGTAGAGATGGGTGAGAGCACTATTAACGCCCCTTCAATTGTGATATGGTCGTTAGGCAACGAGGCTGGCCCTGGTGATAATTTTGTTGCTGCATATAAAGCACTTAAACAGGTAGATAGTTCGCGCCCTATACAGTACGAACGCAATAATAGCATTGTTGATATGGGATCAAATCAATACCCCTCTATTGCATGGGTACGCGAGGCGGTAAAGGGAAAATACAATATCAAATACCCATTCCATATATCCGAATATGCGCACTCAATGGGTAATGCTTGCGGTAACTTGGTTGATTACTGGGAGGCTATGGAGTCTACTAACTTTTTCTGCGGAGGTGCTATTTGGGATTGGATAGACCAATCGCTATACCACTACCGCCCTAATGGCGAACGCTATTTTGCCTATGGTGGTAACTTTGGCGATATGCCAAACGATGGTCAATTTGTTATGAATGGTATTGTATTTGGAGATATGACCCCTAAGCCTCAATATTACGAGGTTAAGAAAGTGTATCAAAATATAGATGTTAAGCTACTAGACAATAATAACATAGAGATATTTAACAAAAATTATTTCACATCCCTTGAGCCATACTCGATAGTGTGCGAACTATACGGCGACGGCAAATTAGAGGCCACTACTCACCTATATATAGATGATGTAGCTCCACGAAAAAGAGTAGTTACACAGCTGCCTCTTAACAAATGGAACCTAAAGAGTGATAGAGAGTATTTTGTTAAGATACAATTTAAACAAAATGAGGCTACCCCTTGGGCAAATAAAGGATATGTTGTAGCGCAAGAGCAGTTAGCGATTAAGGAGGCTAAGCGCCCTACAATCACTAGCACTATCAGCTCGAAGAGTCCAATTAGAGTGAAGGGTAACATTGATGGATTTAAAGAGCTATCGGGTAACGGATTTTATGTTATGTTTGATATGAAAGAGGGAACAATTTATTCGCTACACTACGATAATAACATTGTTATACCTGCTGGCGGAGGGCCAACATTAGAGGTTCTACGTGCTTTCACAAATAACGATAACTGGTTCTGTAATAGCTGGTTCGAAAATGGACTACACAACCTCAAGCATAAGGTTGTAGATAGCTCTATCACCGAAGATAGAGATGGGAATATCCTACTTTGTTTCACTGTCGAATCGCAAGCACCTAACGCTGCTAGATTTAACGGAGGCACAAGTTCGGGTATCAACTCGGTTACCGAACTCACTGATGTACCGTTCAATGATAATAACCTTAAATTCACCTCAAATCTAGTATGGAGCGTCTATCGTGATGGTTCGATTACTCTTCGTAGTGCTATCACCTCAAACAAACCAACACTTATACTTCCACGAATTGGGTACACTATGAGAGTAGCCGAAGAGTACAACAACTTTAGTTACTACGGACGTGGGCCGATTGATAACTATGCAGACAGAAAGAGTTCGCAAACAATCGAGCAGTATAGTAGCACCGTAGCCGAACAGTTTATCCCATTCCCTAAACCACAAGAGACAGGGAACCACGAAGATACTCGTTGGGGTGCTCTTACTAATAATGATGGTAAAGGGGCAGCGTTTATAGCTACCTCAACTGTATCAATGGCAGCTCTACCCTACTCGGCTATGGATATGACTCTAGCATCTCACCCGCACAATCTCCCTGAAATAGGAGATAGCTACCTCACAATATCGTCGGCGGTGACTGGCTTAGGTGGAAATAGCTGTGGCCAAGGAGGTCCACTAGAGCACCATCGAGTTAAGGCAGGATATAATACCGTTGGATTCACTATCCGCCCAATTAACTGTGATATAAACACGAAGGTAAATATATCATCAAACGCAGCTGCTCCGATAGCTATCTCTCGTAGTAGAGTGGGCGAAGTGTCTATTTTTAGCGATGATAACGCCTCTATTATGTATTCAATAAATGGTTCGCAGGCTAAACTATACACAAAAAGTTTTAAACTGCGCCAAGGTGGAACCGTTGAGGCGTGGCGCAAAGATAGTAGAAACATATCTAGCCAACAAACTTTTGATAAGATTACCGAAGTGCCTCTTATTGTAACCTACGCCAGTAGCGACGAAGGAGGCACGGCAGCCCTACTTGTAGATGGCGACCTAAATACTATTTGGCACTCGATGTATAGTGTAACTCTGGCAAAACATCCTCATTGGGTAATTTTCGACTGCTCGGAGCAAAAAGAGATTACAGGATTTACCTACACCCCACGTCAGAATGGCACAAACGGAAATATTAAAGAGTACACTATTCACGTAAGCCAAGATGGTAAAAATTGGGGAACAGCAGTAACTTCGGGTTCGTTCGATAGAGGTAGCGGCACAAAAAAGATAGTACTTAAAGACCCAATAAAAGGTCGTTTTGTGCGCCTAACAGCTCTCAGCGAACAAAATGGATATGATTTTGCTTCTGGTGCGGAATTTGCAGTGATAGCAAAATAATTAGTTGTCCCTTAAAAAGGTTTAACTATTTGTTTGTAAATATTTTAACTAAGCTTGGAGCTTTAAATTTCTACCAACTTTTTAGTAATTTTAACTATTAGTCGGTTGATTTTTCGGTTTTCTGCTGGTATTTTTTCACTCTATCCATTCACCTTGTAGCCCGCTACAAGGCAAATAGATAGAGCAAAAAACTACTCAGCAGAAATTCCGAAAACTCTAACCGCCTTTTTAAGGGACGACTAATTTTTTGCTGTGAATAAATTCACAAATAAATTTGGATATATAAAAAATAATTAGTACTTTTGGCATTGCTTGGGTTTCACACTCTAGTAGTGTGAAACAATTAATTAGGATAATTTAAAATAATATACAATGGCAAAAAAACTTCTAATCAGAGATTTAACTCTACGTGATGGACAACAATCATCATTTGCTACTCGTATGACACAAGAGCAAATTAATCGTGTTTTACCTTACTACAAAGATGCTAACTTCTACGCTATGGAGGTGTGGGGCGGTGCCGTACCTGATTCGATTATGCGTTATCTAGGCGAAAACCCATGGGCTCGTCTTGAAACAATTAAAGAGGCGATAGGTAATGTATCGAAACTTACTGCCCTATCTCGTGGTCGTAACCTGTTTGGTTATGCTCCTTATACCGACGAAATTATTGAGGGATTTTGTCGTAACTCGATAGAGAGTGGTCTTGGTATTATGCGTATCTTTGATGCTCTTAACGATGTTGAGAATGTAAAATCAACCATTAAGTATGTAAAAAAATATGGTGGATTAGCCGATTGTGCTGTTTGCTACACAACCGATCCACAATATCCTAAAGTATCATTCTGGGGCAAGGTGATGGGTAAGAAAGAGACTCAACCTATCTTCACCAATCAATACTTTTTAAATCTTGCTCTTCAAATGGAGGCTCTAGGTGCTGATATGATTACAATAAAGGATATGAGTGGTCTAATCCCTCCTGCTAAAATTGCAGAACTTATCTCGCTATTCAAATCAAAATTAAAAATACCAATTGATTTCCATACACACTCAACTCCTGGATATGGTCTATCTTCGGTATTAACAGCTATTGTTAATGGAGTTGATATAGTTGATACTAATATATGGAATTTCGCTGGTGGCCCTGCTGCCCCTGCTATCGAGTTAGTATATATTATAACTAAGAAGTTAGGTATCGAAATGGATGTTAATATGGAGTCGGTAGCTAAAATTAATGCTCTTCTTTTAGAGATTCGTCGCGAGCTAGTAGCATTCGATGCCACTCAAAGTATACCTAAACCATTTAATCCATTAACCGAGGAGCTTCCTGCATCGGTAGATAAATGGTTCGACGAGGCTATAGCAGCAGCTAAGAAGGGTGATTGGGACGCAACAACAGAGATATGCCGTAAAATTGAGTCGTACTTCGGATTCCCACCACCAGATGAGATGGTTAAACGTGCTCAGATACCTGGAGGTATGTACACAAATATGGTGGCGCAGCTTAAAGCTCTTAAATCAGAGCATATACTAGATAGCGCTATGGCTTTAATCCCTGAGGTTCGTATGTCGGCTGGTCTTCCGCCACTTGTTACACCTACAAGCCAGATAGTGGGTGCACAGGCAGTGAACTGTGCTATCTCGCTAGCTAATGGTAAAGAGATGTATGCTAATACCTCGAATCAATTTGTTGGATTGGTTTTAGGGCAGTACGGTAAGACACCAATGAAAATTGATCCTGAGTTCCGTTTTAAAATCACTGGCGTGCGTGAGGAGACACCTTACGATACATCAAAGAATGTTCTTCAGGATAACCCTATGATAGATGATACGGATGTTCGCCTAGCTGAAGACGAAAAAGAGATTCTTCTTCTTGAGCTATTCCCTACGGTAGCAAACGATTTCTTACGTAAAACAAAATCCGACCGAGTAGAGGCATACAAGAGAGCTAATGCCCCTGCGGAGGAGGCTCCTGAGCCTGAAGAGGAGAAAATAGAGATTGTTGAGGGTAACCGAATAGAGGCTCCACTTCCTGGACGTGTTTTCAAGGTGAGCGTAAAGGTAGGAGATAAGATAAAAGCTGGTGATGAGGTGTTAGTACTTGAGGCAATGAAGATGGAGAATGTTATCGAATCGCCGTTCGATGGTGAGGTTAAGCAGATAATAGTAGAGATTGGAGATGCAGTAGGCTTTAATCAACCTATGGTAGTGATAGGTTAATTAACCTGAGTATTGAGGATTGATGGCTAAGCTATCAATCCTCATTTAACCTATAATACAATGAAGATAGCGATTATTGGAGGTGGAGCGGCAGGATTTTTCTGCGCTGTAAACCTAAAAGAATTGTCACCTAAGTGCGACATAACAATATACGAGGCAAATACAACTGTATTAGCTAAGGTTCGCATATCGGGAGGCGGAAGATGTAACCTAACAAACTCATTCGCTTTGGTTGATAACCTAAAAAATGTATATCCACGTGGGGCAAACCTAATCAAACGTTCGTTTAACCAATTTAACCATATCGACTGCTATAATTGGTTCGAGAACAGGGGCGTAAGGCTCACCACTCAAAGTGACGAGTGCGTATTCCCTCTGTCGCAATCGTCTGAGGAGATAATATCGTGCTTAACAACGTTAGCACAGAAATTGGGCGTTAGGGTTGCTCTAAATTCGCCTATTACAGATATCGAAAAAGAGGATAACCATTTTAGAGTAACAATTAAAGGAGAAAACCTTGCCGTGTACGATTACGTAATTGTAACAACTGGCGGAAATGCAAAAGAGCAGGGTTATTCGTTCCTACGTAACGTTCCTGTCGATATTATTAAACCTATCCCCTCGCTATTTACCCTTAATATTCCCAACTCGCCCATTAACGAGCTTATGGGCAGCGTACTTCCTAATACGATTATTGGTGTATGCGGCTCGAAACTGCGAGCAATGGGAGCACTACTTATTACACACTGGGGAGTAAGTGGGCCTGCTGCCTTGAAATTATCATCGTATGCTGCTCCATTACTCTATGAGAGAGGCTATACAGCTGAAATTTTCATTAACTGGATAGGTATAATTAATGAAGAGAGTGTTACTACCCAATTAAAGAGTATATTAGAGGATAACAGTAAGCGATTAATAACCACTATTCGTCCATTCGACCTAACTAATAGGGTATGGTTGCATATTTTATCTAGGGCAGCAATAGAACATTCGCGACGTTGCGCCGAGATAGGTAGCAAGGGTGTAAATAGCATTGTAAGGGCATTAACTAACGATATCTATCAAGTAAGAGGTAAAGCTAAACACCGCGAAGAGTTTGTTACGTGCGGTGGTGTATCACTGCAATCGGTTAATATTTCGACCCTTGAGGCTAAAGAGTGCCGTGGCCTCTATTTTGCTGGCGAGGTACTAGATATTGATGCTATAACAGGGGGGTTTAATCTGCAAGCAGCATGGAGTAGTGGCTATACCGTGGCCAACTCGATAGCTAATAGTATGTTATATTAATGTGTAACCATAAATTACAATTCCGATTATAAAGTAATGTTATTTTGTTCTTTGAACTATAAAAAAGTTTACTTATCTTTGTGAATTGATATTGTAAATTTATTAGAATGTACAAATTATTAATTAGACCATTAATGTTCCTCTTCCCTGCTGAGAGGATTCACCACTTAATAGTTGGTGGTATTAAACTAAGCAGATATATTCCTTTTCTTCCTGCTATTATGAGGCTACTTTTCCGTAAAAAGTCTTATAAATTAGAGCGTGAAGTATTCGGGCTTAAATTCTCGAACCCTATCGGTATGGCTGCGGGGTTTGATAAAAATTGTGAAGTGTATAACGACCTATACAATCTTGGTTTTGGCTTTGTAGAGGTGGGAACTATTCCACCTAGGCCACAGGGAGGAAATCCTAAACCTCGTGTATTTCGTGCTATTTCAGACAAGGCAATAATTAACCGTATGGGTATTCCTTCAAAGGGGAAGAAGTACGCTGTTGAGATGCTAAAAAAGGGCAAAAGGCGTAATTTGATTGTAGCAGGCAATATAGGCAAAAACTCTGACACACCCAACGAGATGGCAGCAGAGGATTATCTTGCATCATTTAGGGCACTATACGACTATGTCGATTTTTTTGTTGTAAATATTAGCTGCCCAAATGTAAAAGATTTAACCAAACTCCAAAATAGCGACTCACAAAATGCTATCTTAGAGGCATTAGTAAATTTCCGTCGTGGGCAAGATAAATATCGCCCTATTTGTGTTAAGATATCTCCAGATTTAACATACGAGCAGATAGACGGCACTATCGAGGTGATTAAAAAGTGCAATGTTGATGGTATAGTAGCCACTAACACAACCACTTCACGTGATGGGCTTACCCTAAACGATGCCAAAATTGAGGCAATAGGTGCAGGTGGGCTTAGCGGTGCTCCTTTAACAGCTAAGGCACTTGATACAGTTCGATATATACACAAAACAACTAAAGGCGTTTTCCCTATTATTGGACTAGGCGGTATTATGAGCGTAAAAGATGCTATTGCTATGTTCGAAGCAGGGGCGTCGCTTGTACAAGTATACACAGGTTTTATATATAATGGCCCTTGTTTTATTCGCAGAATCTGTCGTGCGGTAGCCAAACATAGGGGATTAAGACGACCTCAATCGAGATAGTATGGTTAATATTGGCATTATCACAATAGGCGACGAGATATTGATTGGTCAGATTGTTGATACCAACTCAGCGTGGCTGGGCTCTAAATTATCGTCAATGGGTTATCGCATAAGAGAGATAGTATCTATTAGCGATAACAGAGAGGCTATTACCTCAACTCTCACCTCGGCTATGGATAGTAACGATATTACAATAGTAACAGGGGGTCTTGGGCCTACTAAAGATGATATTACAAAACGTACTCTAGCAGATATATTCGAGTGCGACTTAATAAAAAATAGTGACTGTTTTGAGGCTGTCCGCCAGCTGTGCGAGCGTCGTGGGCTAGATTTCAACGAGCTAAATCAAGCTCAAGGATATGTCCCTAGCTGCTGCGAGGCTATCGTTAATAACTTCGGAACAGCACCTGCTATGATATTCACTAAGGGTAACAACACTCTTATTTCGCTCCCTGGCGTTCCGTTCGAGCTAAAAGAGTTATGCCAACAACAGATATTTAAGATTATTGGCGAACGTTATCCTGCTTCAAAAAATCTACACATAACAAAAACGGTGTATGGACTACCCGAATCGACACTTGCTTTAACTATCGCCGATTGGGAGAATGCACTTCCTAGCTATATGTCTCTTGCATATTTACCTACTCCACAACGAGTTAGATTACGCATCTCAACCTTTGGTGAGGGAACCGTAGAGGAGATAGAGCACGAGTTTAGTAAGCTTAAAGATATTATCCCCAACTACTATATAGGCGACGAATCTATGAGTATTGAGGCGAGCGCTGCGCAAGAGCTTATATCTAGGGGCGAGACATTAGCTATCGCTGAATCGTGCACTGGGGGTGCGGTGGCTAGCCGCTTCACTCTTCAGCCTGGGGCATCGCAATATCTTATTGGGGGGGTTATTGCCTACTCCAACTCGATAAAAAGCGAGGTGCTAGGGGTAAAAAGCGAAACATTAGAGAGATACGGTGCTGTAAGCGAAGAGACTGCTGCCGAGATGGCAGAGGGTGTACGACAACTAAGTGGTGCAACCTACGGAGTAGCTACCACGGGTATAGCAGGCCCCGACGGTGGCACTGCCGATAAACCCGTTGGTACTGTATGTTTTGCTATTGCAACTCCTAGTGAGACGATTACAGCAAAAAAGATATTCACAACACTGCGTGAACAGAATATTGAGTATGCATCAAGCTACATAATAGGAATGTTACGCAGCAAACTATTAAATCACTAATTATGAATATGTTATATCCGCTAAAGTTTAGAACAATCGAGAAGAGGGCATTATGGGGCACAGAACTTTGGTTACTATCGGCTCTTGAGGATGATGAAACAGAGGTTATTGAAGGGTATCTAAGTGATAACACTCCTAATGAACTTGCCGAGATATATATGGGCGAAGTGATGGGAGATAAAGTATATGGCCGCTATGGTGCCGAATTTCCGTTACTATTTAAGCGTATCATTGCAAAAGAGAGATTATCTCTTCAGGTTCACCCAAATAGCGAGCTAGCAGCCGAACGTCATAACGCCTATGGTAAGAACGAACTATGGTATGTTAATAGTGCCGAGAGTGGGTCGTCGCTTATTTTGGGATTTAAAGAGGATGTAACACCTGAAAAATATCTTGCAGCTCTTGCTAATGGTACTCTTGAAGAGCTTTGTAACGTAGTAGAGGTTACAGCAGGTGATATGTTCTATATCCCTGCGGGATTAGTTCACTCAATAGGTGGAGGTATAACCATTACCGAGGTGCAACAAAGTTCGGATATTACTTATAGGATATTCGATTGGAACAGGTTAGATAGTAATGGCGAGAGTAGAGAGTTACACACCGAGCTAGCTACTGATGCAATAGATTTTGGGGCTAGTGCCACTAATCTACGCCGTGCACTTAACAATAATGAGCTTATTACAATTAATACAAACGAATATTTCACTACCGAGATGGTTGAGTGCAAAGATAGTTTTGCTATCGAATCAAATGGTGGTGAATCGTTTATTGCTCTTATTGCCCTACAAGGTGGGGGCGATATCGAGTATGATATGGATGGTGTAGTAGGGTTCGACGAGGGGGATATAGCGATTATACCTGCCGAGATTGAGGATGCAAAAATATATGGTGATATTAAGATATTAAAGGTAGAGATTAGAGGGTAAATTATGCTAAAAGTGGCGGTTGTCATACTTAACTGGAACGGTGAGGAGGTACTAAAGAGGTTTCTCCCCTCAGTTGTTCGATGGGTATCTACCTCAGAGGATTATCAACTAGTTATTGCCGATAATGGCTCTACTGATAGTTCGATAGCATATATAAATAGTAATTTCCCACAAATAAGGGTTATAGCTCTAGGTAAGAATTATGGCTATGCTGGTGGATATAATAAAGCTCTTTCGCAGATTGAAGCTAGCTACTATTGGTTACTTAATTCGGATGTAGAGCTTAAGGATGATGCAATCACCCCCATTGTAGAACTTATGGATTATAATAGCGATATAGCTATTGTAATGCCTAAGATATTATCTCAGCGCAACCCTGATAGTTTTGAGTATGCAGGTGCAGCAGGAGGATATATCGATAAATATGGATTTCCATTCTGCCGAGGAAGGGTTATAAACAGTATTGAGCACGATAACGGGCAATACAACACCCAAGCAGAAATATTATGGGCATCGGGTGCGGCTTTAATGATACGTAGCTCGCTATTTAAAGAGTTAGAGGGTTTTGATAGTGACTTTTTTGCCTATATGGAGGAGATAGATTTATGTTGGAGAGCACGAAACAGAGGATTCAGAGTGATTTGTCACCCTACGGCCAAAGTTTATCATCTAGGTGCAGCCACTCTGGGTAGCGATTCGCCATTTAAGCTATATCTAAACTATCGGAATAGCCTTTTTATGTTACACAAGAATAGTGTAAACCATAAGAGAGTGATATTTCGAAGACAATTAATAGATGGAGTGCTATCGGGAGTCTATCTATTACAAGGTAAGTTTGGGTATATCAGATCGGTTATTAGGGCACATCAAGATTATCGAAAAGCTAAAGCCACACTTGATAACAAACGTAAAACAATATCACCACAGAGGGTGAGCGAGATATACAATAAATCAATTATAATTAAATATGCACTTGGTGTAAAATTATTTTCTAAATTAAAATGGTTATGACAACAGAAAAAAGAGGAAGTGTAGTAATCCTATGTGCGGGTGGGCCTGCTTCGGGAATTAACTGCGTTATCAGTTCAGTATCAAAAGTATTTCTTGCTAAAGGGTATCGTGTTATTGGATTAAACGAGGGTTATAAGAGTCTGGTAAGCGAAAATCCTAAATTTGTGGATATAGATTTTGCTATCGCAGACAAGATTTTCAACAAAGGGGGCTCGACGCTTGTGATGAGCCGATACAAGCCAAAAGATGAGGAATTTAGCACTGATTTCTTCATCAAAAACGATGTTAAACTTCTTGTCACTATCGGTGGTGATGATACTGCTTCAACTGCTAATAGATTATCTAAATATTTACGTTCACAGAATCTTGATGTGGCAAATATCCACGTTCCAAAGACTATCGATAACGATCTACCTCTACCATTTGCTAAGCCTACTTTTGGATATAGCACAGCGGTTGAGGAGGGTGTACGTATTGGTTCAACACTATACGAAGATGCACGTACTTGCGGTAACTGGTTTGTTGTGTGTGCAATGGGGCGCGAAGCTGGGCACTTAGCTTATCAGGTGGGAGCAGCTTGCCACTACCCTATGATAATTGTTCCTGAGATGTTCAATAAAACGAAGATTACAGTAAATAAAATTGTTCGTATGGGAGTATCGGCGATGCTTAAACGTAAACTATTAGGTATCGACTACGGTGTTATAATAATTAGTGAGGGTGTATTCCACTTTATCGACGAGAAGGAGTTTGAGGAATTAAATATATCATTCCCACGTGATGCACACGGTCATATCGAGCTATATGCTATAAGCAAATCGCATCTATTCTCGCAACTTATTATGGAGGAGATGAAAAGCGTAGGTTTAAGTAATAGATGTCGCCCTCTAGAGCTTGGATACGAGCTAAGATGTTGTGCTCCATCGGCTGCCGATCTATTCTACACCACTAAGTTAGGAATTGGGGTATGGGAACTATTCAAGTCGGGTGCTACAGGTTGTGTTGTAACACTTGACGATAAAGAGGAAGTTAAGCCACTTTACCTTAAAGATGTGGAGGGACCAGATGGTAAAATTACCCCTCGTTTATTGGATTTCGAGCAGAGCGATATCGATATGATTTATCGTAACAACCTGCATTACATATCAGAGGAGGATTACTCTGCGATAGCTGGTGAGGTTGCTAACCCTGAGAAGTACGATTTCTATAAGATTCTTGCCGAGTAACAGATGAGCAATATCAGTGATATATTTATGAGACGAGCCCTCTCCCTTGCTGAGCGAGGATTGGGCTCGGTCTCTACTAATCCAATGGTTGGGGCTGTTGTAGTGTCGGCCGAGGGCAGAGTAATAGGCGAAGGGTACCATAAAAGATACGGAGAGGCTCACGCCGAGGTTAATGCTATTCGCTCGGTGCGAGATAGTGATAGAGAGCTGCTACCCTACTCCACCCTTTATGTCACACTCGAACCCTGTTGCCATTATGGCAAAACCCCACCTTGCACTAAACTAATTATAGATAGTAAAATTCCACGTGTGGTTGTAGCTATGCGAGATCCTTTTGCTAAAGTTAATGGCGAAGGTATCAAGCAACTTATCGATGCAGGTGTTGAGGTTATCGAGGGCATGTTACAGAGCAAGGCACAAGAGTTAAATCGTAGGTTTATTACATATCACACACTTATGCGCCCATATATAATACTTAAATGGGCAGAGAGCAGCGACGGATTTATCGACACCTCACGAAGTGCCGACGAACCGCCCGTTTGGCTTACAGGCCAGATAGCAAAAACCTTAGTGCACCGCTGGCGACACGAGGAGGATGCTATTATGGTTGGTGCCAACACGGTAATAAGAGATAATCCCTCGCTAACGGTACGCCTATGGCAGGGAGATAACCCCACAAGGGTAACAATCGATTGTAAAGGTTCTTTAGATTGTAGTGCCGAAATATTCAATAACGAAGCCCCTACAATACTATATAATCACGATAATTTACCACTAATACTATCTGATTTACACTCGAAAGGTATCCAATCAATTATAATAGAGGGTGGCTCTAAGTTACTATCTTGCTTTATCAGGCAAGAACTATATGACGAGGTAAGACGCTTTATTGCTCCCGCTACAATATCATCGTACGACGGAAACATTGGAGGAGTAAAAGCCCCAGTCGTGAGTAATTTAAAACATACAACTAAATATAATATAGGAGCTATAACACTAGAGGTTGGCACGAAATAGACTAAGCTAGGCGAATCAGCCAAAATAAATATTACCCCCATTCCTGAGATAATTCTCAGAAATGGGGGTAATATTTTGTTTTGAACGCAGCCCATAGTGTTCGCTTTTTCCATAAGTGCGTTAGCTGTGGTGCATTACTCTTGCGAGTAACCGCAGGCGTACATCGGTACGTTGAGTTTTGCGAATTAACCTATCATCACACTTTACGGCGTACCTCACCATCACGATATACGATTTTTTCGCTATCAAAATGCTCTAGTAGTATAACAGCAACTTTACGATTAACACCCACTAAATCACGATATTCAGCTGTTTTGATACCCTCGGGGTTACTATCTAAATACTCTAGTAGTTGCTTTCGGGCACTATTTAACTTCGAGGCTGATAGATATTCGTTCCCCACTTTCGACACTCTCTTTAGTTCGTTTAAGTAAGTGAATATATGCTTACAATCACGCTGTGCTATTCCGACACTCTCGGCACTATCAAATAGTGTATTAATATCGAACGGAGTGAACTGGTACCCCTCTATTATCTGTTCAATTTTCTCGATATTGCGACGCTCTCTATCTGATATCTCCGCCCTCATATTAGGAAGCCTCCAGTTATTACCATTACGTAACAGTGTACCATTTCGCTCTATACTATCAAGGATTAACGAAATTGCCTCGTCATTACTCTTTGGGTCGTGCAGTACAATGTACCCCTTAACAAAATCTAATAATTGCTTACGTTGAACACCTATCACACTTAGAGGGTTAGTTTTAACATACTTCTCGAAACCAGCTAGTAACAGTTTTGTAAACTCCTCTACCTTAGCCGTTGATATAAGACCACCATTGTCGAATAGTGTAATAACATTTGAAGTTGCAACAATTTCGCGCAGCACTGGTTCGCTTAATTGTAACGTACCACGAAATAGAGATATTGGTGTAACAGTCACACTCTCTAACACTTTACTCTCGATATAACCTAATGTAGAGGTAGCGAGAGCCGACAAACGCCCTAATAGCTGGGGATTTATTTTACGGTGATTAAGCGAGAGAGGATCAATTACAACACCACCTGCTATTGTGTGATCAGACGACGAATTTCTAAGTATGAAGTGATCGCCAACAGCAAAGAGCCATTCACGAGGGAGATCTATCTGTGCAGCTGCCTCGTGCTCGCCTTGTTCATTTAGCCTACCTAGAATCTTTACTTTAACCGATAGTTTGGCTGTTCCTATTAACATTATAGCGTCAAACTTTGAAGGTAACTCTGCCGAGCTATTATCCATATAAGTAAGTGCAGCATCAAGCCTACAAGTTGATGTTGGAGCAACTTCGCATAGTATATCACCCATTGTCACATCCTCTAGCTTTAATCCAGTCAGGTCGATTGCTACCCTACTACCCTGACCAACCGAGGTAATCTGCTCGGTATGACGCTGTATACCCCTAACCTTACCCTTAATTGCTTTAGGCATAAGCGTTACAGTATCACCAACCGCTATTTGGTGCTGAGCAACTGTTCCTGTTACTACTACACCAAAACCACTTACATTAAATGTCCTATCCACGCTCATACGAAAGAAACTACGCTCCTCACGTTTAGTTACAGAGTAGTTATCGCTAAGTAGATAATTACGTAATTCACCTATCCCCTCGCCACTTAGTGCCGACACTTTAAAAATTGGCTTACCCTCTAGGAATGTACCCTTAATATGCTCCTCCACCTCTTCGGTACATAGCTCTATATCATCGGCATCAACAGTGTCGCACTTATTTATTACCACAATACCACTCTTAATACCTAGAAGCGAGCAGATTTTAAGATGCTCACGTGTTTGGGGCATTATTCCGTCGTTTGCAGCAACCACCAACATCACAAAATCTATCCCCGAAGCACCAGCAACCATATTACTAATAAATTTATGGTGCCCTGGCACATCAACAAATGCCATATAATCGCCATCTGCACGTTTAATATATGCAAATCCAAGATTAATAGTTATACCTCTGCGTTTCTCCTCTGGGTGAGTATCGCAATCAATATTTGTAAGAGCCTTTACAAGCGAGGTCTTACCGTGGTCAATATGACCAGCTGTTCCTATAATAAATTGTCTCATTATCTGTTTATTGCCTCCTTTACACTATCAACTACTCGGTGTAGTTCTCTATCCTCGATTGTCAGCATGTCAATATATATATAACCGCTTTTCAGATTGGTTAAAAGTGGATTATCACCTGTTAGTAACTTATGAAATAACTCTTTACCGCGAGTACGAGCTATCTCTATCTTAACTTGATAGCTCGCTAAGCTAAGATCTGGAAGTGTTCCGCCCCCATATTGACCCTCGCTAGGAGATAGTGTGGCCGATATGCCCTCGGCACCGAGTAGTTCGATTAAACGATTACCCCTATCTGATAACTCTTTATCTGTTTGCGCTAAAGTGGCAAATAGCCTGTTATTTGCATATAATTTTTTATCGTCGAGGTAGTAACTACATGCCTTTTCAAGCATAGCAAGAGTAGTTTTGCATACACGTAGAGCACGCATTAGAGGGTGGCGCTTAATTTTAGCTATATACTCTTTTTTACCTGCTATAATACCTGCCTGAGCAGCCCCTAATAATTTATCACCGCTAAAACATACTATATCAATACCTGCCGAGATAGCCTCTTGAACATCTGGCTCATCTTTTAGTGCCTTACTATCTACTTTACGCAGCAAACCCGACCCAATATCATAAACCGTGGGAATCGAGTGTTCGGTTCCTATTGTTGCAAGCTCTTCAAGTGTTAATTCCTGCGTGAACCCTTTAATCACATAATTCGAGCGGTGCGCTTTAAATAGCAGAGCGGTACGAGGAGTAATAGCACCTGTATAGTCGCTAGGTTTGGTCTTATTAGTTGCACCCACCTCAACCATCTTACAACCTGATAACTTCATTATATCTGGAATACGGAACGAGCCACCTATCTCGATTAATTCGCCCCGTGATACGATAGCCTCTTTTCTCTTTCCTAGTGCGGTAAGAATCAAGAACACCGCTGCGGCATTATTATTTACCACCACAACATCTTCTGCGCCTGTTAAAAATTTAATAATCCTCTCGGCATGCGAATCACGCAGGCCTCGTTTTCCCTTTTTTAAGTCAAACTCCAGATTCGAATAACCCTCAAGCACCTTAGCACTCTCAAGAAGTAATCTCTCGCCTAAAGGCGCACGTCCTAAGTTTGTATGCAGAACAATTCCCGAACCGTTAATCACACTACGCAACGATGGATCGGCAATCTCTTTAACCCCCTGTTCGACCCTAGCAATAATTTGCTCAAGTTGAGGTATCTCTTCGCCCATACTTGCTTTTGCACGCAATTGCTCTACCACTGTCCGAATGGTGTATTTTACCACCTGCAAACCATAATTTTCTATTATTTCTTTTATCTTGCTATTAGATAATAGTTTATCTATTGCAGGAATCTTCTGAAGCTCTATACTATTGTTTTTCATAATTACGTTTTAAGAAAAAAGTATTGCAAATATAGCATTTTTTTTAGTATCTATAATACTTTTACAAAAAAAAGCGCTATCTTTGCTATCGAAAAAAATTAGAGGAGAGTAAACTGGTGTTTTAACTGGTCTTCAAAACCCGTAGCAGACGGATAAACCCGGCTGTGGCAAGTTCGATTCTTGCCTCCTCTGCAAAATTAATAAAGGGGGTACTATATATGTTATTGCGTTACATTAAAATTAAAAAAATTATGCAAAATAAATTTTTAATTATCCTCTGTTCATTGGTTACTCTAGCTATCTCGGGCTGTACAAGCAGCGACGACAGAGCAGAGAAAAAAGATAAGCACGCCTTTCTTATCTTCTCCTCATCTGCAAATAATCTTCAATCTGATTTGTGGGACGATATCAATGACATTAAAAAATATTATAAAATAGGTGACGCAAAACACCTATATGCGTTCCATAAATTTCAAGGGAAAGAGCCCGTCTTATATCGTATCCGTAAAGTTGATGGTGTTGAATCATTGGTTGAAGTTAAACGCTATCCAGCTGAGATGCATTGTGCCTCGGTTGAATCACTTGAAGAGGTTATGCGTGATGTAGAGGAACTTGATGATGTACGCGAAATTCAAGATGTACTTCTCTCATCGCACGGTTCGGCATGGTTACCTGTTGGTGCTAGTATACCCATATTAAGTAATGGTTCTTCGTACTTCTCGCTTCAGGCGTCTGCTGCAACTGTTAGTATTGTTGCCGATATTGAACCATCGGTATCGCAAGCTAGCTTTGGGCAAGATTATGCTGATTATGATATTGCAATGGATATTAAAGAGCTTGCTAAAACATTAGAGAAATTTAACCTTAATACTCTAATATTTGACGCATGCTATATGTGTAATATCGAAACTTTGTATCAGCTACGTAACAGCGCTGAAATTATCATATCATCACCTGCCGAAATAATTTCAGGTGGTATGAACTATATTGATTCTGCCCCATTATACACTAACGATATAGGTTTAAACGAGGCAGGGCTTATTGCGTACCATAGCTATGAGAAGTATGCATCATATTCGCCTGGTTTTACGCAGAGCGCAACTTTTACTGTAACAGATACTAGGTACCTTGAAGAGCTTGCAAATTTCACTAAAAATATTTTTGCTAAGTACCGCAGCATGTTTAAAATTGAGGAAGATAATGCATACCGCCAAATAGTTATCCCATCAATGTTCTACGATGATAGCCGTGGATATCTTCACGATATAAAGATGTACCTTATAAATATTATCGAAGAGGCAGGTGGTACCGAACTATCCGAGCTAGAGGAGATATGGAACAAAGCATTCCCTTACTTCTACGCAACAGATATGCTTTTTAATGTAATAAGCGTACCAGAAGTTGCAGGTGGAGTAGGTGGATATATCTATGGCAGCAATTACGGAAAATCGGCAGTTATCGAGTACTACACAACTTTAGATTGGGCTAAAGCAGTAGAAGCAGACGATAACCTTAAATAGTAGTTCGTGGGTGCTTATGGGAAAAGCCTTCTTGAACTAGAGTTTTGCGAATTAGCCTTTGTAAATTACCTATTATAATACGGTGATTATACTTAAACCATCCCTTAACGGCAGTATGGTTGCCTCTACTCGTGGGTCTGTTGCTACCATCTTATTAAATGCTATTATTGTTTGTGTTTGAGAATCTTTAGCCTCCAAATCAAGTATTTTACCGTCCCACAGTACATTGTCGGCTAAAATTACCGAACCACTAGCTAAATAACCACCATCCATTAACATATTATAGTACTCTACATACTCACGTTTGTTTCCATCCATAAATACCATATCAAACACACCGCCTAATGCAGGTATTACATCAAGTGCCGAGCCAATACGTTGCTCTATTCGTTCGCCGTATTTGCTAGCAGCGAAAGCCTCCTCTGCTATATATGCCGTTTCGTCGTTTATATCTATGGTGTATAGTATCGAATTATCGGGCATAGCAGCAGCAATTGTAAGTGCCGAGTAACCTGTAAAGGTACCTATCTCTACCGCACGCATAGGCTTAATAATTCGGGTAAGCGAACGAAGAGTTGCCCCTTGCACCTTGCCGCTCATCATACGTGGTCGTGTGGTTAGTAGATGCGTTTTACGCTCTAAATCATCTAATATATCCTCTAATGGTGTTGTGTTTGCTGATATGTAATCGTATAACTGTTCTTCCTTTGTATTCATTACTCTCTATTTTATCTAGTTAAAATTCTGGTGCAAAGATAGTGAATTTTCGCAAAATCAATGTGGTAACATAAAAATAATCGGCAATATAGCACCTTTAACCTGTTGTAAATAATACACATATAATAAATAATTACTATACTGTTTATTATTTATAGTGAAGATTAAAAAATATTTACTATATTTGTATGCTCTAATATTAGGGCTCACATTTTAAAATTATCTAATATGTTACGTTACAATGTATTTATTAAGGTAACTCCTCAAAAGAGAGAGGAGCTTTTACGAGTTGTAAACGAGTTGGTTATCAATTCGCAAAAAGAGGAGGGTTGTTTAATGTACGAGCTGTACGAGAATAAATCGAATCCGCAAGTTTTAATGTTATGCGAGACTTGGACTTCGCAAGAGGCAGTAGATAAACATACCGATACCGAGCACTTTAAGACAAATGCTCCACTGATGGAGGAGTTGGCTCAAGTTCTTATCGAGAAATTTCAGTTCTAAAGAGATGAATATTAAAGAGGCTATTTTCGCTGGTGGATGCTTCTGGGGTACAGAGTACCACTTAAAGCGTCAAGTTGGTGTTATATCAGCAGAATCAGGATATACAGCAGGGCATACTCTTAACCCAACTTATCAAGAGGTTAAGAGTGGTGCAACAGGCCATGCCGAGGCTGTAAGGGTGGTCTACGACTCTACAAAGACCGACTACGAAACTCTTTTGAAATTTTTTATGGAGATACACGACCCTACAACACTCAATCGTCAAGGTGTTGATATAGGTTCGCAATATCGTTCGGAGGTATATTACAGCAATGATGCTGAACGAGAGATTGCTGAAAAAGTGATAAAAATACTATACGACAAGGGGTATGATGTTGTTACTAACGTAGCACCAATTGCACCATTCTACTCAGCTGAGCAATATCACCAAAACTACTACGATAATTTAAGCAAAGAGCCTAGTTGTCACTTCTACACAAAACGATTTTAGCATAGCACACAAAGACTGATTTGCAAAATTCAAATTCAAGAAGGCTAATTCCCAAAACTCTAGTTCAAGAAAGCTTTTCCCATAAGCACGTCATCTGCGGCACATTC
>CAYJHM010000005.1:8347-27405 GCA_964369935.1 uncultured Rikenellaceae bacterium | reverse complement strand
TACCGCCTCGCACTTTCTGCGATGATAGTGACACTGCAATAATCGTTAAAATTATTACTGCAAAAGGGAATGCGTACCTACTCTGGCGTAGTACCTCAAACTCGGGTACCTTATCTGACCCCTTTATTTTCTGCTCACGAATAAATGCGTTTAGCTCATTAATATTGAGTGTTTCAGCATATTTCACAACCTTACCTATCTCGTCGGAGGTGAGGTTAATCATAGTATCTAATTTCTCTAACTTGTTAAGGTGTTGGATATTCCCCTCGTAACTTCTGGTTATATATCTAGGAGCAGTCCAACGAAGAGTCTCGGTATTAAATTTCACATTCCTAGCCATTAACGAGCTACTAATCTTCGAATCACTGTAACCTTCGAGTACCAACATCTCGGCGCTCTTCGACTTATTATTATAACCCTTTAGTGATAAGAATGTAGAGTCGGATAATTGCCTATATATCTGTGCCTCGTAGTTGTTACGCCCTCCTTTTCGTGTGTATTTGGCTTCAAACTCATTTTTTACCTCGTAAGTTTTAGGTATGACATATAGGTCAAGCGTAAGCGACAACATACCAATGCAGATAGCCGATAAAACGTAAGGGTAGAGTAGCCTCTTAAAACTTACACCACTCGATAGAATAGCAATAATTTCGGTGTTATAAGCCATTCGTGAAGTGAATAGTATTGTTGCAAGAAACGTTATTAATGCACTGTATCGGTTCACTAGCTGAGGAGCAAAACTTGTGTAGTAGGTGAATAGTATTTCATCTATTGGAGCTCCTAAATCCATAAAGTCGTCGAGTTTCTCGGTCATATCGAAGATAATAATCACAATAACAAGCATCAGAACAATTCCTACGTATGTACTTAGGAACTTTCCGATTATATATCTGTCGATTAAACCTATTTTTAGACCTCTTAAGCTCATATTATAACCTTTTGGATAGCTGAATAACCATATCGGCCTTCCAGCGTGCAAATGTGCCCGATATTATCTGTTTACGTGCCTCTTTTACCAACTGCAAATAGAATGCTAAGTTGTGCATAGAGGAAATTTGAGCCGCTAACATCTCGCCCGAGATTGCTAGATGGCGGAGATATGCTTTCGAGTAGACCCTATCAACAAAACAACTGCTTGTAGCATCAATAGGCGAGAAATCCCTCTCCCACTTTTTATTACGTATATTTATTGTACCCTCCCAAGTGAATAACATACCGTTTCTACCATTTCGTGTTGGCATAACACAGTCGAACATATCCACACCTCTATCTATCGCCTCAAGTATATTTATAGGTGTTCCAACACCCATCAAATAGCGAGGCTTATTTTTTGGTAACACATTATTAACCACCTCAATCATTTTATACATACTAGGTGCAGGTTCGCCTACGGCTAACCCCCCAATAGCGTAACCATCAGCATCGAATTGTTGTACAAATTCAGCTGATTGCTCTCGTAGCTCGGGGTAAACACACCCTTGAACAATAGGAAAAAGTGATTGGTAATGACCATATTTAGGAGTGCTCCTATGGTACTGCTCGAAACATCTGTCGAGCCAGCGATTAGTTAATGCCAATGATTTTGCCGCATAATCGAATGTTGCTGTTCCTGGAGGACATTCGTCGAATGCCATCATTATATCGGCACCAATTACCCTTTGAGTATCAATTACACTCTCGGGTGTAAATAGATGTTTTGAGCCATCTATATGTGAGGAGAAACGGCACCCCTCCTCAGTTATTTTTCGGCTACTAGCCAATGAAAAGACCTGAAATCCACCACTATCAGTAAGAATAGGCCCCTCCCACGAGGAGAATCGATGAAGTCCTCCTGCCTCTTCTAATATCTCCATCCCTGGACGAAGATAGAGATGATAGGTGTTGCCGAGAATAATCTCGGCAGACACCTCACTAACCAAATCTCTATGGAGTACACCCTTTACAGTGGCTGCTGTGCCTACGGGCATAAATATTGGTGTGTGAATATCACCGTGCTCGGTAGTTAATACTCCTGCACGTGCCTCACTTCCAACGCATTCACTCTCTAAGGTGTATCTCATTTTTTTTAATTTAGAATCTATATCTTACAGATAAAGCTATACCATCAGCTGCAAAATCCATTGATGGTAGGATGTTGAACATAGGTCTGTAATCAAGAGATAGAGAGATAGGTATATCGAAATGATACTCAATACCTACTTGACCAACAACACCTAAGTATAGTTTACTAGCAGCATAACCTACGTTTGCTCCTAGACCTGCATACCAGTTAAAATCTAGACCAGCAATAGTTACATCAAAAACCCACTGATAAGTACCAGTGATACTTATCATTTTAGATGAAAAACCGAATCCAAGATCAATCTCAGCACGATTAACATCTGAAAGATACTTCTGGTATGATAGCTCTGCTAGGCCAGCACCAAAACGTAATCCTATTGCATTCTTACCCTCTTCAAATTTAGCCATTGACTTTAAGTCCTGAGCATTAGCTGCTCCTACAGTTACAATAATTGCAACAATAAATAATAATAACTTCTTCATAATTTAAAATTTTAGTGTTTGTAATATATTATGGTTAGTTCATCATTTTACCCTAATTTTCGCGCACACTGCCTATCTGCGACTCGTAACGCTTTCTGTCGTGCTCGTTAAGGTATATTTTACGCAGTCGAATAGAGCGAGGAGTAACCTCAACATATTCGTCGGCCTGTATATACTCCAGTGCCTCCTCAAGCGAGAATATCACTGGTGGTGCAATAGCTGTCTTATCGTCGTTACCGCTTGCACGCATATTGGTAAGTTTCTTCGACTTGGTAAGGTTAATAACCATATCCTCGCCGCGAGTGTTCTCGCCCACTACCTGCCCGCAATAAATCTCCTCGTTCGGGTTGATAAAGAATGTGCCTCTATCTTGTAGCTTATTGATAGAGTAAGCGTAAGCTACACCACTCTCCATTGCTATAAGCGAACCATTAATACGTATCTCAATCTCACCTTTGTAAGGCTCGTAACTTTGGAATCGGTGCGACATAATAGCCTCGCCAGCAGTAGCTGTAAGTAGGTTACTACGTATACCAATAATACCCCTCGATGGTATCTCAAATACTAAACGTGTACGTTCGTCTGTTGTAACCATATTTACAAGTGTACCTTTGCGTTTAGTTGCCATCTCAATAGCCCTTCCAGCATACTCCTCTGGTAGGTCTATTGTTAGCTCCTCAACAGGCTCGCATCTTACACCATCAATCTCTTTTATAAGAACTTGTGGTTGCCCAACTTGTAACTCGTACCCCTCACGGCGCATCGTCTCAATCAGAACCGAAAGGTGCAGTACTCCGCGCCCATAAACCACAAATTTATCGGCTGTGAGGCCTGGCTTAACCCTTAAAGCAAGATTCTTCTCTAACTCCTTCTCTAGCCTCTCTTTAATATGGCGTGAGGTAACAAATTTACCCTCCTTACCAAAGAATGGCGAGTCGTTAATCGTGAAGAGCATACTCATTGTTGGTTCATCTATATCGATTGGTTTAAGCGGCTCAGGATTCTCGAAATCACAAATTGTATCACCTATATCAAAACCTTCTACTCCAACAATGGCACATATCTCACCACAAGTCACGCTCTCAACCTTCGCTTTACCTAGCCCCTCGAAAAGCATTAGCTCCTTGATACGGCTCTTGACAAGAGTTTCTCCATCTCTTTTAGCTAGGGTTACAGGCATATTACTACGTAGTGTACCACGTGTAAGCTTACCTATTGCAATCCTACCAACATAAGGCGAGTGCTCGAGTGAGGTGATAAGCAGCTGAGGTGTGCCCTCAACTATACCTGGCTCAGGAATCTCCTCTATAATGGTCTCTAAAAGTGGTGTTATATCGGTGCTTGGGTTACGCCAATCAAGCGACATCCAGCCCTGCTTAGCACTTCCGTAAACAGTTTTAAAATCAAGCTGCTCTTCGGTTGCGTTGAGCGAGAACATAAGATCGAACACCTCTTCGTGCACCTCGTCAGGGCGACAGTTTTGCTTATCAACTTTGTTTACCACTACAATAGGTTTTTTACCCATCGATAAGGCTTTCTGAAGAACAAAACGTGTTTGTGGCATTGTGCCCTCAAAGGCATCAACTAACAGTAACACCCCGTCCGACATATTGAGTACCCTTTCAACCTCACCTCCAAAATCGGAGTGGCCAGGAGTATCAATAATATTTATCTTATAATCCTTATACTCAACCGATACATTTTTAGCTAAAATAGTGATACCACGCTCACGCTCTAAATCATTGTTGTCTAATATTAACTCTCCTTTGCTCTCTTTCGATAAAAGAACCCCTTGTTGTATCATCTTATCCACAAGGGTGGTCTTACCGTGATCAACGTGTGCTATAATAGCAATATTTCTTAGTTTATACATTACTTCCTTTATTTGAATACAAATATAAGTATAATTTTTTGAATTTACAAATCACCTATGTTATTTAACAAAATAATAATATGCGCTTCTATCTACTTAGTTCAAGCATTGTGACGATAGATTTACGTGCCTTGCTAATAAGCTCGTCACTTAGCTCTATCACATTACGGTTATCCTTTAAGCAGTTGTATAAACTCTCTAAAGTGGTCATTTTCATATATCTACAATAATCTTCACCTGTTGAATTGGTAACAACCGCAGGGATGAAATTTTTGTTAGGCGAGCTCTTTCTCATTTGGTGTAAGATACCCTTCTCGGTAGCTATGATAAACTCCGTATCGCTGCTCTTCTCCACATATTGAAGTAGTGCAGAGGTTGAACCCACAACATCAGCCATAAGAAGAATACTTTCGCCACACTCAGGGTGAGCAAGAAGCTTAACATTTGGGTGCTGAGCACGTTGTGCTGCTATATCCTCAGCATTATAATCGTGGTGGAAATGGCAAGCACCATCCCACAAGATAATATCCTCCCTACCAGTGATACGCTTAACATAAGCACCTAAATTTTTATCTGGCCCAAATACTATCTGCTTATCTTTTGCTACCGATTCAACAATCTTAACCACATTACTCGAGGTACAAGCAATATCGGTCAGGGCTTTAACCTCGGCAGTAGTATTAACATAAGAGATAACAACCGAATCGGGATATTGCTCTATAAATTTCTTAAATTTTGAAGCCTCGCACGAGTCGGCCAACGAACAGCCAGCCTCCAATTCGGGTAGTAGAACCACCTTTTCTGGGGATAGAATTTTAGCTGTTTCGGCCATAAAATGCACCCCAGCAAATACTATCACATCGGCATCGGTAGTGGCTGCTTTCTCTGATAATGCAAGCGAATCGCCTAGAAAATCGGCAACATCCTGAACTTCATCATTAGCGTAGTAGTGTGCCAATATAATAGCGTTACGCTCCTCTTTTAATCTCTTAATCTCTTTAACTAAATCCATAACTTTAACTATTGTAAATCTTTGCTTATATCTTTGCGGTAGTAGATGTTGTTGTACGACACCTCGTTAATCGAGCCGTACGAACGAGTGATTGCCTCGTTTAGGGAAGCTCCACGTGATGTAAAAGCTATAACCCTTCCTCCATTTGTAACCACCCTATTATCTACCTGTTTTGTGCCTGCGTGATACACAAACGACTCCTTTACCTTATCAAGCCCAATAATTTCATCGCCTTTAGCGTAGTCTTCAGGATAACCACCTGCTACACACATAACAGTAACAGCAAAATCGCTTGATATATCAAGGGTACAATCTGATAGGGTAGAGCTTGCAACACCATTAAATAGTTCAACTATATCGCTCTCAATTCGTGGAATAACAACCTCTGTTTCAGGGTCACCCATACGTACATTATACTCTATAACGAATGGCTCGCCAGCTACGCACATAAGACCAATAAACACAAACCCTTTATAACCAATCTTCTCTTGTTCGAACCCCTTAATTGTTGGCTCAACAATGCGACTAGTAACCTTATCCATCAATATTTTATCGGCAAATGGTACAGGTGATACAGCACCCATTCCGCCAGTGTTTAAACCTGTGTCTCCCTCGCCAATACGCTTGTAATCCTTTGCTTCAGGTAGAACTTTATAGCTCACACCATCAGTAAGAACAAATACCGACATCTCGATACCATCAAGATACTCCTCAATTACTACACTGCGGCTAGCCTCACCAAATTTACCCCCTAACATAAGACGTAACTCTGCTTTTGCCTCTTCGGGATTATCTATAATAAGAACTCCTTTACCAGCCGCTAATCCATCAGCTTTTAAAACATAAGGAGCTTTTAGGGAGTCGATAAATAGGCACCCCTCCTCTATTGTGTCGCTATTAAATGTTTGATAAGCAGCCGTAGGGATACCATTTCGCTGCATAAATGCCTTAGCGTAATCTTTGCTACCCTCTAATTTTGCACCCTCCATAGATGGGCCTATTACTGCAACTCCGCTTAGGTCGTTGTCGCTATTGAAAAAGTCTGTTATACCCAATACAAGAGGCTCTTCTGGTCCAACAACAACCATATTCACCCCGTTTGTTAAAACAAACTGTTTAATTTCTTCAAAATTCTTAATGTCAAGAGCCACATTTTCCCCCTCAAGTTGTGTCCCTGCATTTCCAGGTGCTATATATAACTTTTGAGTTAGTGGACTTTTAGCAATTGCGTGGGCTAAGGCGTGCTCACGCCCCCCACTTCCTAATAATAGAATAGTACGCTTCATATCTTTAAAAATTAGTTTTATCTTCTTCTGCGATGGGATTTTTTCTGTTTGGCTCCCTGATGGCTACTCGAGTCTCTGATAAGTAGGGTTGATAATCGTTCGGTATCAGCAAATTCGAAATCTATTATCTTGCGCGACATATCAATACGTAAAACCCTAATATCTACCTTATCGCCTAGTTGGTATCTGTTACCACTACGCGAGCCTATATAGCAATACTCCTCCTTGTCGAAGTAGTAAATATCATCTGTCATCTCTCGTATCGATACCATACCCTCGATATGAGTATCTGAAAGCTCTACGTAGATACCCCACTCGGTTATGCCGCTAATAGTTCCGCTGAACTCCTCGCCTATCTTGTCCGACATATACTCCACCATCTTATACTTAATCGAGGCACGTTCAGCCTCGGCAGCTACCACCTCACGCTCGGAAGAGTGTTTACACATATCTGCGTACAGTTCGCTATTAGCACTGCGCCCCCCATCTAGATAGCGTTGCAGTAGCCTATGAACCATCATATCAGGATAACGTCTGATAGGCGATGTAAAGTGTGTGTAGTAGTCGAATGATAGCCCATAATGCCCAATATTATCAACCGAATATACCGCTTTTGCCATTGTGCGTAGAGCCAGTATAGTAAATAGATTCTCTACACTCTTACCCTTAACGTTGGTTAGTAGCTTACTTAACTCTTTTGCTATACCGTTATCACCTGTGCTGTCGGTTTTTAGGCTATACCCAAATCGTGCAGCAAAACGACCAAGTTCGTTAAATTTTTCGCTATTCGGTTTATCGTGAATCCTGTACACAAAGGTTTTACCAGATGCTTTACCACCTGAACGACCACGTTTTACACCCACAAACTCGGCAACCTTACGGTTAGCAAGTAACATAAACTCCTCTATTAAGTGGTTCGAATCTTTCATCTCCTTAAAATATACCCCAATAGGTTTACCTTTCTCGTCGAGATGGAATTTAGGTTCATCCCTATCAAAAGCTAGAGCACCAGCACTGAATCGTTCGTTTCGTAGTATCGTTGCAATATTATGTAAGGTAGAAATTTCCCATTTAAGCTCATCGCTATGCCCCTCAATCACCTGCTGAGCCTCTTCGTAGGTGAATCGTCTATCCGAATTTATCACCGTGCGCCCAAACCAGCTATCTAGTATTTCCGCCTTGCTGTTAATCTTAAAAACAGCCGAGAAACATAGCTTATCTTCATTAGGGCGTAACGAACATAGCCCATTAGATAATCGCTCGGGTAGCATAGGAACAACCCTATCTACAAGATATACCGAGGTGGCACGCTTAAGAGCCTCATCTTCTAATATCGAACCGGGGGTTATGTAGTGTGTAACATCTGCAATATGAACACCTATCTCGTAGCTATCATTACCAAGGGCAACGATTGATAGTGCATCATCAAAATCTTTGGCATCAGATGGGTCAATCGTAAAGGTGGTAGTTGCCCTGAAATCTCTTCGTTTAGCTATCTCGTTCTTCGGAATTTCTAAAGGGATAGCCTCCGAGGCAGTTAGCACCTCTTTACTAAATTCGTAAGGTAGCTCGTACTCCTCTAAAATTGCGTGCATCTCGGTGTTGTGGTCGCCCGAAGAGCCCAGCACCTTAACAACCGAACCAATTGGGTTACGGCTATCACGAGGAAAATCGGTAATCTCAGCCACAACCTTATCGCCATCTTTTGCACCACCTAGATGGCCACTAGGGATAAAAATGTCGTAGAACATATCTTTAGCCTCAGGTAGCACAAAAGCAAATCCTTTACCTATCTCAATTGTTCCAATATATCGTTTATTACTTCGTTCTGTAATATTTGTTATTATACCCTCCATACGTCCTCTGCGTGATGATGGGTAGGTAGCAATCTCAACTTTATCGCCCACTAGTGCGTTGTTAAGATTATTGCGAGCGATAATAACATCATCATCTATCTGCTCTACCTTAACAAAACCTCCAGCGGCAATGATTGATACAACTTCACCCGAAAAAATAGGGAGATTATCTATTGTGTAACGGTAATATTCGTTATCTAACTGCTCGACCACACCTCTTCTGCACAGATCGTATAGTAAACCTGCTACTCTATGCCTATCCCCTTTTGAAACCATCGAACCTAGAGCACGAATTACACTCTTAGCACTAAAGCTCTTGTTAGGATTGTTTTTTAGGAGCGTAGCCACCTCGTTAGATAGCTGTTGTGTGGTTAAAGAGCCACGTCTTGTTCTGCTCATAGTTATTGTTCTCGTTTACCTCTAACGATGTAGGTTTTATTCTCTGAACCAAGTAGTAACCTAGAGATATTTTTTCGATGTGTGTATATTAACGTTAGAGAGATAATTATTCCAAAGATAACTAAACCTCGCTCAGCACCGAAGAAGAATCGTAGGTAGAAAGGAAATGCTGCCCCTGCGGTAATTGAGGCAAGCGACACATAGTTATACCCCGCCAATACAACAAAAAAGGTAAGTAGCGAGCAAATAACAGCCAATGGGGCTATCGCAAAGAGCGCCCCTGCTATTGTGGCAACACCTTTACCCCCTTTAAATTCTGCAAAAACAGGGAACATATGCCCCATAACAGCGGCAATAGCTAGAAGAATCTGTAATATTAAAATATTTGTGCTTGCCCCCTCATTTAACAGAAAAGGAATTTCGGCAAGTAGAACTGCTAGTGCTCCTTTTACTAGATCGATAATAAAAACAGGCAAAGCGGCTTTACGGCCAAGAACACGCAACGTATTTGTTGCGCCAGCATTGCGGCTACCATGCTCTCTTACATCGATTCCATAAAAACGACGACCTATCCAAACAGCAGCAGGGATAGAGCCTAATAGGTAGGCTACCGCAAGTAGCACCGAATATAGAATATACATTAACATATCAAAAATGAATTATTTGCCACAAAGATAATGAATATAATATAAATCAGCAAATTTATTTACTACAAGTGGTTTATTGTGCCTATTTTACCCTTAAAACATAGAATAAATCGAATGCGGAATTGTCTACTTCGTTTAGCGAATAGTTTTCGGGTTTAATGCCTTCGGTTAGGGCGGTGTTGCTTTTATGTAGGCGGCGGCGATTTATTCGGTTAAGTATATCATAAGGAATCTGCAATATCCACCTAGGTAGCAGGTATTGCAAATTTAATATATCCCATTTGGTTATTCGCTTAACCGATTCTCTATTCTTGTTGTAGTACTCTAGTACCTTCGAATCGCCAAAAACGCCACATCGCTCTACTATATCAAACTTATCAGATATTAGAGCTTCGAACTGTTGGGCGGTATATTCGCGAATGTGCCAGGGGTTACGTGTAAGCGAGGCAGGTGCGTTAGGGGTGGTTACAATGAATAATCCATTGGGGCGAAGAACCCTAGCCACTTCATTAATAAACTCCTTATCTCGTTTTATATGTTCGATTACTTGGAACGATATTACCGAATCAAACTCACCATCGCAGAATGGTAGAGGAGGCACATTGCACACCCTAAAATCGACCCCTTCAACTATGTGGCTTGGTACATTGTGTTTATCAACTGTAATAAAACTAGTTGAGGCAGGCGATACAATTTTTATACCGTAGCCCGATCCTGTTCCTATCTCTAGTAGTTTGCCGCTCACCCTTTTGGCTGCCTCTTGGTAGGCAAGAATCGAGCGAGCCATCACAAAATTATCTGATACCTCGGTGGATACCCTCTCTGCTGTTGCCATACTTTTATTCTATTTTGAATATCACCTCGTTAGGTTTGCACATAAGTAGCTTCTCGCGTGCATATCGTTCAAGAAATTCATCGCTAATCATTAAATCACGGAGTATGGTGCTATCTTGCTTCATCTCCAGCTCTAGAGTTCTGATTTTCGCTTCTATAATTTCTAATTCGTTGGTGTATTGTGTTTTACGTCGGATAGCACTGTCGCTATTAGAGAAGAGAATGTATAGAACAAAAGACGCAACAATTAGTAGGTTCACCTTCCAGCGTGAATCTATTAATCGCATTATAAATAATCTTCTTCTTCTCTTCTTTTCTCCTTCGTTGTCCACTTATCTTTCTAGTTTAAATAAATGATTTATTGCTCCGTGTCCACCACCCATCTTATATGTGGCAGTGGCTATTGCTTGATGTATATATCGTTCAGCAGATTCAACGGCTGACTCTAGAGATTCACCTTGCGCTAGATAAGCCGCTATTGCCGAAGATAACGAGCAACCTGTACCGTGAGTGTTGAGCGTATCTATGCGTTTGAATCTAAAAATCGAGCGAATATCCGTGTTGTAGTTAAATAGATAGTCGCTAATATCGCCACTACTTAGGTGCCCACTTTTAAGTAGTAACGAGTTGCATCCTACGCCCTTAAAGTGGTTAGCTACATCCTCGAACATCTCAACCCCCTCAATTTTTAAGCCCGAAATAAATTCGCACTCGGGGATATTAGGTGTTATAACAGTGGCTAGAGGCATTAACTTTTCAACTATCAGGCGTGCCACCTCAGTGGGAACAAGCATATCGCCTGAAGTTGATATCATCACGGGGTCAAGTACAATATTCTTTATTCCGCTTTTGGTTATCACCTCTTCAATATGTTTAACCATTCCAACGGTTGGAATCATTCCAAGTTTAATAGCCTTAACCTCTAGGTCGTTTAGTACAGTATCAATTTGTGCACGCACCATATCGTCACTGATAAGCTCGATGCCATAAACCCCCGTGGTATTTTGAGCTGTAATAGCAGTAATAGCTGTGGCAGCATAACCACCGCAGGCACCGATACTCTTAATATCGGCCTGAATCCCTGCTCCTGCCGAGCTATCTGAACCAGCTATTGTAAGAACTATATTTTTACCCATTCCTAAATATTAAAAGTGAGTGAACCCTTTAGTTACACTCTGATTTTCTCCGTTGCTATTGATAAAATTGATACTATCGCCCTTACAGCATCTGCCGATAGGGTAGAGTGTAGCTCCAAACTTATCACGATACTCTTTGCTCAGATGTGCAAAGTGCTCTTTTGATACTGTAAGCAGAAGAGTGTACTCCTCACCACCTGATAGGGTAAAATCGGTTGTGTCCCAACCCTCACTATTGCATAGCTCTAGCACCTTCGGGTGTGTGGGTACCTTTTCAAGCTCTATATCAGCTCCGCAGTGCGATAAAGTACATATATGACCTAAATCAGATGCTATCCCGTCGGATATATCCATCATCGATGTTACACACTGTTGTTTACCTAACCATACACCCTCATTAATATGTGGGTTGGGTTGGTAGTGTAGTTGTCGTAACTCTTGTGGTGGTTCTTGATTAGCTAAAATCATCTTCAAAGCCATCGACGAGCCACCTAATGTTGATGTTACAGCTATAATATCACCAATAGCTGCGCCATCACGTTTTTTTATATTGTTGTTGGGTACTATACCCATTGCTGTTACCGATATAGCTACTGCGCCCTTTGGTGCTGATGTTGTATCGCCACCAATTAGAGCAACGCCAAATGCTGCCGACAAAGAGTGGTAACCAGCAATAAAACTGTCGCACCATTCAGGTGTTATGTCGCTGCTCAAGGCAATTGATAGTAGTGTAGCATAGGGTTTAGCCCCCATAGCTGCTATGTCGCTTAAATTTACAGCTAATGTTTTGTGACCTAGCTCGTAAGGGGTAACACTATCAATTAAGAAGTGTTGCCCCTCAATCAGCATATCAGTTGTTATAACATACGAGTGTGTTTCGTTTAGAGGTATAACAGCACAATCGTCTCCTATACCTGTAATAGCTTTCGGTGTAAGTTTTTCAAATTTATCTTTTATCTTACCTATTAGCCCAAACTCTCCTATGTTTTTTAGTGTCATAACTATGGTAGATATATAGGACCATCAAGCCCAAGCGGTAATCCTAAGTAGAACCAAATAGCTAATATTATTAACCAAACAATTAAGAATGTAACGGTAAATGGTAACATTAACGATATTAGTGTACCTACACCATAATCTTTATTATATTTTTGAGCATACACCACCAATAGAGCAAAGTAGCTCATCATAGGTGTAATAACATTTGTTACCGAGTCTCCAACACGGAAAGCTGCTTGTGTTAAACCAGGGTGGTAATCTAGCATCATAAGCATAGGTACAAATACAGGCGCAAGTATAGCCCATTTAGCCGAAGCACTACCCATAAACATATTAATCATAGCAACCAATATCACAAAGCAGGCAATCATAGGGAATCCAGTGAATCCTACATCTTTAAGCCAACCAGCACCCTCAATAGCTAAAATTAGTCCTAGGTTACTCTCGCTAAAGAAGTAAACAAATTGCGCAGCAAAGAATACTAATACAATATAACTACCCATTCCGCTCATCGATTTACCTATTGCGGTCATCACATGCTTATCGTTCTTGAATACGCCAGTAATACGACCATAAATCAGACCCGGAATAAAGAATAACAGAAGAAGAGTAACGATTATACCGCTAAAGAAAGGCGATTTAAGTATTCCTCCTGTTTCAGGGTCACGTAGTAGGCCATTCTCTGGAATCACAGTCATAGCCATTACCGCAAAGAATGCTAATGTGCCCACTAGGGTCCATTTAAGTGCCTTTTTCTCAATAGGGGTAGGTTTCTCGATTGGAAGAGGCTCTACTTCACCCTCATACTTACCTAATCTAGGCTCTATTATCTTCTCAACCACTATTGTACCCACTATAACCACCATAATAGCCGAAACTACCATAAAGTAGTAATTCACCATCGGATTAACGTGTACAGTTGTATCGATAATGTGTGCAGCGGCAGTAGATAAACCTGCTAAGATTGGATCTACCGAACCAATCAAGAAGTTTGAACCAAATCCAGCACTAACACCAGCGAATGCAGCAGCAAATCCTGCCATTGGGTTTCTTCCTATTGCTTGGAAAATCATTGCTCCAAGCGGAATAAGCACCACATAACCCACCTCCGACGCAAGATGCGAAAGAATACCTGCTGTTATGATTGCAGGGGTAATAAGTTTACGAGGAGCTTTGATAACAAGCTGACGCACCAACATAGTGAACAGCCCCGAGCCTTCAGCTACACCAATACCAACCATAATAACTAATACAAGACCCAAAGGAGGGAATTTAATAAAGTTGTGTTCAACATTTGTGAAAATCCATCTTACACCATCGGCAGATAGTAGGTTTCGCACACCTATCACCTCGCCTGTTACGGGGTGAACTGTCTGTAAATCAAAAAATGAGGCGATAGCTGATAAAACAACTATCGAACCTGCCATAATGGCAAACAAGGTTGCTGGATGCGGTAGCTTATTTCCAGCTACCTCGATTTTGTCCAGCAATCGAGAAAAAAATGAACGTTTCATAAATAAAAATAGAGTTAATAATTTGGCACAAAAATAGTTATTTTTTTGTAAATATCAAAATTGAAAATCAATTTCAGTTTTGATAGTGTAAGATTTACCCCTATTTTTGAGAATATTCTCAAAAATAGGGGTAAAATATTTTTTTGAATGTAAGCCCGCAGTGTTCGTTTATAAATATGTGACTCAGATAACGTGTTTTAGATAAGCCATCTATTTAAGTTCGTTAATATTCACTAGCTTGTTTACTATCGCATATATTGTTAAACCTGCCGAACTGTGAATCTGTAACTTAGTAGTTATATTTCGTCGATGAGTCATAACTGTGTGGGTAGAGAGGAATAGCTCTTCTGCTATCTGCTTATTACTAAACCCTTTTGCTATACAGGCAACAATCTCTTGCTCACGAATACTTAGCTCCACCCGCTCGGTCGATTCTTTTGGGTTTTCGAGTAACGTAGTGATTTTATCGTTAATATCGTTCGCACTGTCATATATAGATATTACAGAGTTATATGAACTTAATAACGATGTGTCGGATAGATTATTTTGGAGAGCCACAAAGAGTGTATCACCACCTCCAACACCCAGTTTGTTTAATGGCATAGCACCTACTAATGATGGGTTGATAATGACAACGTCGGGTTCGTGATTCAAGTGTAATGATGCTATATCATCAATATGCGAGCAACCAGCAATATCAATATCTAAACCTCTGAGGTTAGCAAGTAGGGCAATAACGCCACCACGCACAATTATCGAAGGTTCGATTACAACGATATGTTTACGATTAGACATTACACACCTCCAATCTTTTTATTGATGGGATAAGAAGATAATCCTCTACCTTATTATGTGATAATAAATCTTCGGCGCAGTCTATAATATCGTATAATGCGCCTATTAGTTCGTTACTGCTCTCTAATGGGCAATACTTGATAATAATATCTTTCAGCTCGGTAAGCCTGCTATCAATCTCGTGATGAACCTCGTCGAACTCCTCGATTTTATAATTAGGTTTCGAGTTGCCCCCCTCAACTATTGCTGTAATATATGGAAATACGGTTTGTTCTTCGTACTCCATATGTTTACGAACCTCATTCACATAGTCATTAAAATATTTAATAATGAGAGTAGCAGTATCGGCATCTCCAACAGCATCGGCTAATTTTTTACCTATTGTTGGTAGGCGGAAATCCAGAAAATAGCGGTGCGAACTACTAAGATATCGCATTAATGGGATAGGTGATATACTATTATCTGATTTGCACTCGTATTTATTATTTAGCAGGTTAATAACAGCTAGAAATGCCTCGCAGTCGATATTGTTAGCGCTACATACATCTTCAATTGTACCGTTACCAAAACCTAGTGGTATCCCGAAACGATTAACAACTAGTAGCATTGAGTGATCATCACAGATAACATCACACATCAAATCTGATGGTTTATATTTTACGATGTAGTACATAATTTTTTGTTTGATTGGTTAACTTAATACATTAACAATCAAATAACGATTTTGTTGTCGCTATTTGATTGTTAATATTTAGAAATGGCTATATGCTATCGCAGCATCTGATTTTTTAACAATACAAAGATAGAGACTTTTTCTACCCTATGCAATTCCCAAAAGTAGGTATATTTTTCACTAAATTGCTGCCTACGATACCTACTTTATACTATTAAGCCCTCTGCACGGAACGAAAACAGCTCATTTTCACCAACTATTAGGTGATCAAAGCAGATAATATCGAATAGTTTTAATGCCTCGACAATCTGTTTTGTGATGGCTAAATCTTCGCTGCTTGGGGTGATACTCCCCGATGGGTGATTATGTGCTACAATCACTGCCGAAGATAGATTATTTAATATATATCTTACAACCATTTTAATATCAACAACAGAGCTAGAGATTCCGCCACGAAACATACACTGCTTATCAATCACCTTAAGCGAGCGATTAAGGCAGATAATCCAGAACTCTTCGCCCGTAGCACCACGTAGTAACTCGCGTACAACACGATGAGCCTCTTCGGAGTTCTCTATCTGTATAACCTCGCGCTCTTTACTACGAAGCCGCCTTCCTAGTTCGGCACAACATTTAAGCGTTAATAGCGAAGAACCCCCTATCTCTGAAAGGGGAGCCTCAACAACAGCCTCAAGGGTAGAGTAGCGAGCCAGTAGCTGCTTAGCCCTATTTAAGTGGCTCTCTTTTGGTGCTCCACGCCCAAGGATAACAGTTAATAGTTGTTCGTCGTTAAGCGATGATGCACCACTGAACTGCAACTTCTCGGTAATGAAAGAGAGGTCAATATTTGAATCATTTTTTATCATATAGCAAATTTCTATTGCAAAGATACTATTTTATGTTGAAATTCTGCTACTTTTTGTGACATTTATGTAGTCGTACCCTAATTTAATAACCTTTGCTGCAACAAGATAGTAGAGTAGGACTCCCAAAATAGAGATTTCGATATCATCGATATGCGAAAAAGTAAGCTGAGATATATACTCCAAAGCTGTACGAATAGCACTAAATAAATAACCCAATATTTGTTCGATAAAGGTGTTAGGAGCAGCTATATATATCATAGCAAGTGTAGCAATAAGTGCCACTAGCACACCAGCAAATATATTACAAAAAACCGAAACAAACGAAATTGTGCCAAAGTAGTAGAGTACTATTGGTGCAGTGAGTAGTTGAGCCCCAATAGTTACATATACGGCATCAAGCACTAAGTAGCGTTTAGCTGTTAATTGTTGCAGTATAGGCATTGTGATAATTATCGAGAGGACAGCCATAAATGATAGCTGAAAACCTATATCATAGAGTAGGGTGCTGTCGTAAATAACCATAAAGGTGGCAGTTGCAAATAGCGAGTTATATATCTGCTTAGCCGAGTTGCTGTGCAGTAGGGCTACCTGCATTAGTGTAAACATAGTGGTTGCTCGTAGTGCCGAAATAGGAGCTCCAACTATTAGAGTGTAACACCACAGCACCAACACCACAACTATCGAGATGATAACTCTTCCTTTAAATGATTGGCGGAGAGGTCGCAATAGTGAGTTGAGCAACATAAAAATTATCGCTATGTGCATTCCTGATATAGCTAGGGTGTGCGATAGCGACGTAGCAGAGAATAACTCTTTTGTATCACCATCTATCTCGTCACGATTACCTAGTATCATACCATTAATAATAGCCACATCTCTGGGGTCTATTGATAACCCTTTAACACGAGCCTCAGCCCAACTATTAGCCCTGTCAATTATACTAGGGGCTTTGGGTATATAATCTACACCTTTAATAATAGTATCGCACTTGATAACACGGGCAGTGTAGAAGTTATTTGGCGATGTTGTTAAGTTCCGTAACGTGAAATGAGCATAACGAAGTTCGTCGAATAGTACAGTGGCGGTGAGTGTATCTCCTACTGCTAGTTGCTCCTTATCGATAATCAGTAGGCTGCTTTTGCCCGATGGAAGAGTTTGTGTAAGGTATATCCCAGCTTTAGATGTTGTATCTACCACCACAAAATTCCCCTTAGTGTAACGATTAAGAGGAGTTGCTTGGTTACGAGAGTATGAACCTAACCACACGCCAAATATAGCAAGAGTAAAAGCCACTATTACCGATTTCTCCCCTCTGTAAATAATTGAAGATATTATACCCACCAAGGTTAAAGCAAGAGGTGCAAAATGGCAATCTATCTTAATGACGTTGGCACTAACTACACCAATAGTTATTAAGATAAAAATCTTTACAAAGGGAACAACCTTTAGCCAATCACTAATTCTCTTCATATTATATACGTATAATAAAGAGCGACGTAGTGCGGTATTTAGCCCCCCCCCTACGTCGCTCTATGTTATATTTAGATGATAGAACCTATCTATCGTCCAATTTATTATCTCTGTAATGGCGATTTAAGGTGCATAACTTTTGTCTTAACATCACCTTTCTTAAGAATATCGGCATCTTCAATGATAATAGACTTAGGAACAATGTATGATACCATTACGCCACCAGCTAACGAGCTAGATACAACCTCTTCGCTAGATATTTTAGCTATCTCTTTAAGGTCGCTAATATCTAAACCATCCATTGTTGCACCACGTAGAAGAGTTTCAGCTCCTGATTTTAGGTCTACTTGGTATATCATAGGCATACCAGCATTACCGCTACGAACGATATAAGCATACTCGTTTTTGTTTTTCTTCGCAAGCTTGATTAATGCCTTTTTCATTGCGCTCTGCTTAGTACCTTTAGTAATTTGATAGTGTACAGTACCAGGAGAGGTAAATGAAGCGATACCACGCTGAGTTAATGCCCAACGGTTGCTACCAGTAGACTCCTCAGCACCAACAGTAGGGTAGCGAGTATTGATAATACTCTTAACCTTACCAGCCTCAATTAGGGTCATTTCAGCAGCAGGCTTAACACCATCGGCATCTATTTCGTAGCTACCTAGAAGTTTCTCACCGTTGTACTCTTTAAGTGTAGTGTAGTTTTTAACAGTGATGCGTGGATCAACAACTAGCTCGCCTATTCTACGAGAGAACGATTCGCCAGAGATTTGAGCGCCCTCTTGTGGACGAGAACCTATCACACCACCACCTAAGATAAGACCATTAAGAATACCAGCAACTGCTCCACCTTCGTACATCACAGGACCATTATAACGAACCTTTAATAGTTCGCTGTTACGGTAGTTAATCATTCTTTCGGCTAGTGATTTGATGCTCTTAGTGAACTCCTCAACTGAAGGAAGATCTGCTAATGAGGTTTTAGTTACCGATATCTGATCTCCAAAATGCTCGCCCTCTGGAGTTGTACACATAGCCGAAGAGTGTAGTGTATATAAAATCATGGTAGACTTGATAAGTGTACCCTCTGAGTTTACCTTATAAATATTTGCAGCAGTAGCACTGAATGATACATTAGAGTTATCAATCAA